>CAZIVG010000026.1:0-11107 GCA_964542595.1 uncultured Muribaculaceae bacterium
CCATACAGCATCCGAAGCCTTTTTTGATATTCGTATGCAGCCATTTGAATCCGCGTTCCTGATAAGGCCTCAAAACGCCTTTGAGACTTTCCGGCGGCGGAACATCTTCAGTTTTTGTGAGGTCTTTTAAGATGCTCGCAAATGCTTCATCATAATCAAAATCATAATCATCCATCTGCGAAGAAAGAGCCGCGTGAAGGATTTCCATCTTGTTTTTGTCAGTAATTTTAGGGTTTTTGACCTTTTCAATAAGCTTTGCATTTTCGGTTTTGTCGATTAAAACGTAATGATCTTTGTATTTAATCAAGCCCTGGGCGTCTTTTGTAAGCGTTTCATATTCTTCAACGGTAAGTTTCTCGTCGCCGATAGCGATTGTGTAAGAGAAGTCGAAAAGGTCGTTGATTGCTGCGTTTGAGGCACCGTTTGCGGTGATAAGGTCTCTCAATTCTGACATTCTTGCCGCTTTGACCCTCGCATTGATTGATGCTCTCGGGGTGACGATGTTATCGATTCCTTCAGGCAAAATGACGTCAATAGAAGCTTTTTGGAGGTAATAAGAAATCTGGGCGATGATTCGATAAACCTCATTCAAATTCATTTTCAATTCAAATTGATTTTCTTCTTCAAAAAATTCTTCCAACTCCGGATAGTATCTCGCCACATAAGTAAGCTGTTTTTCAATCAGGTCAACGATTTCCTGATTTGTGTAGTTTTCGAAGTGCTTTGTTTCTGCGTAAATATCTTCGATTCTGTATTTTTCTTCGGTATGGATGTTTTTTACATTGATTTTTAGTTGGTAATCTTCATCCGTGAGTTTCAAAATCTCAAATTCAGGTAAAATATTGTATTTTCCGATGTAAATCTCATCAAGCCACTCAGAAATCCCTACTGCCAAATCAAGGCTTCTGAAATATCTTTTGTTTGAGGCGTCTTTTACGAAGTAGACGGCCGATTTTGCGTCTTTGAATTTTGTGGCTTTGATGTTTAAAAACTTAAAAATAATGTAATTCAAAGTGCTTTCGAGAAGTTTGTTGAAGTCATATTTTTCTGAATTTTCGACAAACTCTGCGGGAATCTCTTTTTTGATTTCGTTTATCGCGAGAGTGATATCTTTTGTGTTTTTGTAGATTTCATATTTTATTTGAAAAAGGCTTTCGCTGTATTTTACGACAGGAATGAAATGGAGTTTTTCAACAACTTTCATAACTGTTTGGGTGAATTTGTTCAAATAATTGAACGATTCTGTGCCGTCCTCAAACTCCAAAATCTCATTGAAACTTGTGAAATAATCAAGGATTATGTCTTGTTTTATTACATATCCAATCATATCTTGTTTTACGCCGTTAATGTTAATTTCTTTAATTTCTGAACGGAATCTGAAAAGTGAGCCTTTTGATTTTGCATAGAAGTCAAAGTTGTTTGTTGGGGTTACGAAAAAATCACCGTTTTCGAGCAAATAAAAATGAGTGTTACGAAGTGGAGTGTTTTTTCCGACAAAAGCGTCTTCGAATTCGTCTTCGAAAAGTTGATAAATTGTACTCAACTGGAGTCGAAAATCTTTATTCTCCATTCCGACAGGGTTTTCGGTGAGGTTGAGGAATAATTCGTCGATGTTGTTTTTCTTTATATTTAGGCTCATGTTAATGCTTCCGCTCATTTCTAATCTAGTGTCGTCGTTTTCGGCTCTTCTCCAGAGCCTTAACTGACTCACTTTTTCAAGGTGTCACTCCAAAACTCAGACCAAGGCGTTCCTTATCGAGAATTTTCTCGGACATTCTCTCAGTTAGTTATTTTAACAAAAAAATGGACGAAATGAAAACAAAAAAATCTATGTCCGTGAAAAGCCTCAAAAACTCTTAAGATTCTCAATAAAATTGAGGCAAATATCTATTTTTTCTTTGTTAATTTCGTGATCGCAATCATCGAGTTCCATGTAATAAAGGTTATTTTTCTTGTTGTTTTTCTTGTAAAGTTTTCTTGCGTATTCAACCGGAATTGTCTCATCGCCTGTGTTGTGAAGCAAAAGAACCGGGCTCATGATGTTTTCGAGTGCTTTTTCATTATCAAACCTGTTTTTTAGGGGAATCAGTTTTGAGGGGAATTTTTTAATCGTCTTTTTGATGATTTCAGGCATTTTTATTTTGTTTGCGATGTTTTTTGCCATATCAGCTGCTTTTGAAAAAGGATTAATCAAAACTGTGAAGGCGGTTTTTGTCTTTTCGCTGAAATCGCATGCGACGCCTGTCCCCATTGAGTGAGCGATTATGCCGATGTTTTGGGGTTTTATGCCTTTGTTAATGAGATATGAGTAAACACTTTTTATGTCATTCAATGCACCTTTTTGAGAGAAATAACCGCTGCTTGCTCCTCTGCCTCGATAGTCAAAAGCCGCAACTCCGTATCCTTTTTCAATGATTTTGAGATAAGCTTTTTGTAATGTTTCACAACTCTTTTCGCTGCTTATCCCTTCACAGAAAATTACATATTCTTTGCTGTTATTTGGATTTATATCCCACATGTCAATCGTGACAAAGTCTCTTGTTATTAGTCTTTTGGGCGAAAATTTGCCTTTTAATTCGGGAATGATTTCACAGCTTGTTTTTTGTGCGTTTTCGGATTGTGTTTCGTAAAAAAGTTTTTCATACTGTATAACCGTAACAATTCCCACCAAAAAGTTGAAAATCTTTTGGAACGGGTTTTTCCTTCTTATTCTTCTTGTTTTTTCAAGCAGACTTATAAACGGAGAATCTTTTATTTGGCTGTTGTAGCAATTTTTATTGTTTAATTCGTTGATGCAGTCGTTTACGCTTATTATTGTCATTTCCCCTAATCCTTCCGAGCCTAAGTCTATACGCAATTAATATGACAATAATTTAGCCCACATTTTGATTTTTTTTTACTAATTTGTACGGATGATTTAATTCAACTTCATGAATTGATTTAAAAAGATTGACTAAGAAAGCATAACGGCGCATAATTGAATACACACTAAATTTTGGAATTTAAGATTAAGTATTTCAGTTAGGAGAAATTTATGAAGAAAATCAAAAAAATCCTTGCATCTATGATCGTTCTTTTTGCTGTTACGTCTTGTGCTTTTGCCCAAGATGTGAAAAAAGAAGAGGCTTATGCTCACCCGACAATGTTCGGTTCACAGGTGCAAGAAACAGTCAGTGCTGACTCTGCATATATTGTGGGCGGCAAAATTGTTAAATCAAAAAATCAAATCGGTGTAAAAAATAAAGACAACGTTCTTGTTGACTCTTGGGTCAAAGACATTATGGCGTTGATTAAGGACAGACAATTTGCCAACGGAAAAGTTTTTAACCCGAAAATGCCTGTTTTGCGTTCCGAATTGGCTGTGATTTTGTCTGAAGCATTCGCATTGAATAATACTGCACAAAAGTCTTACAGCGATATCCCGGCAGGTTATTGGGCAAATGACTGGATAAACGGTGCGTCAAACAGCGGGGTTATGATTGGTTATCCTGATAACACGTTCAAACCCGACCAACCTGTCACAAAAGCAGAAGTTTTTGCTACAATTGCACAATTGATTTCAGTGCCGATTGACAGAAGCTTGATTGTTCCTCCGTTTAAAGGCAAGGAAATCAATTTTATCCCAATGTGGGCAATCACTCCGACTAAGGAAGTCGTTGCTTCTAAATTGTTGGAAGAAATTCCGAACCCTTCAATCGTAAATTCTGATGAGTACCTTTCAAAAGAGCAGGTTGCGTTTTTGATTGCGACATTGAGACAGGACTGGGCATTCAGAAACGCTTTTAAAAAAGACCCGAACGCACCTGACGCAATCAGAGGCTACAAACCCGTTGTCTTAAATGTGAAGCTTGCTGACAGACTTTCTGCAAGACACTCAAACATCGGTGACAAATTCACTGCAAAAACTACAAAAGAAATTACCGTTGCAGGAAGATGCTTCAAAGAGGGTTCAATGGTCAAAGGTGAAGTCACTGAGATTTCAAGACCCGGTTTGAAAAATCCCGGATTTATCAAAGTTAAATTCACAGAAATCACAGACGGTGAAAAATGTATTGAATTCCCGAAAAATCTTTCTCAGGCTCAGGCAAACAACCTCAAAAATCCGAATTTTGTTGCGAGACTTTTCGGTTTCCCATTCAGCGGTGCAGCCAGAGTGGCTGGGGTTTCAGTGAGAACGGTAGGTTCTGCTGTAAATGTAACAGCAAACGGAGCAGAGCAGTTTGGTGATGATGTTTCAAACGCTTTTGTCGAAACTCTTTCTCTTCAGCCTGTTGCGGGCCTGAAAAGTACAGGTGCAGCTTTTGTGACAGTCGGAAAGGGGCTTTATGACCTTGCAAAGCTTACTGTTAGCGGAACTTTCGGAGTTCTTTACGAGGTTGGTGACGAAGTCCGTTACCTCATCGTTCCTGCTTATTCAAACAATTCAAGTTTGAATCCGGGCGAGGAACTTTGTATCATTTTCTAAGTTTTACTTAAAACAGAAAAATCAAACGGCTTGAAATAAATTTTCGAGCCGTTTTTGTTTACATTAAATCTTTACGGGTCTATCATGTTTTCAAGAGGAGCGAGTTTTTATGTATAATCCTAAATCACAAAATGCAGAAGAATTTATTTCAAACGAAGAGATTTTAGAAACTCTTAAGTTTGCGCAGGAAAACAAAAACAATGAGAACTTGATTGAAGAAATTCTTGAAAAAGCCAGACTGGGAAAAGGGCTTACTCACAGGGAGGCTTCGGTTCTTCTCGATTGTGAAATAGAAGAAAAAAACAAAGAAATTTTCGAACTTGCAAAAAAAATAAAACAAGATTACTACGGAAACAGAATCGTGTTGTTTGCGCCTTTGTATCTTTCAAATTATTGCGTAAACGGTTGTGTTTATTGTCCTTATCACGCCCAAAACAAACATATCCCACGCAAAAAAATGACGCAGAAAGAAATTGAAAAAGAAGTAATCGCGCTTCAAGACATGGGTCACAAAAGGCTTGCGTTGGAGGCCGGTGAAGACCCTGTAAACAACCCGATTGAGTATATTTTAGAATCCATAAAAACTATTTATGGCGTAAAACACAAAAACGGAGCAATCAGACGTGTAAACGTTAATATTGCTGCAACGACAGTTGAAAACTACAAAAAACTCCATGAGGTCGGAATCGGAACGTATGTTTTGTTTCAAGAAACATACAACAAAGAAGCCTATGAGCGCCTTCATCCGACAGGGCCGAAACACAATTACAAATACCATACAGAAGCAATGGACAGGGCTATGCAAGCAGGGATTGACGATGTCAGCCTCGGTGTTTTGTTTGGTCTTGAGCGGTATCGCTATGAGTTTGCGGGTTTGCTTATGCATGCAGAACATCTTGAGGCCGCATACGGCGTTGGGCCTCATGCAATTAGTGTCCCTAGAATTAAAAAAGCTGATGACATTGACCCTTGTGCTTTTGATCACGGGATTGATGATGAAACTTTTGCAAAGATTGTCGCTTGTATTCGAATCGCAGTGCCTTATACAGGCATGATTGTTTCAACGAGAGAATCTGAAGATTGCCGTAAAAGACTTTTGAGTCTCGGGGTTTCACAAATCAGCGGAGGCTCAAAAACTAGTGTTGGCGGCTATCACAGCCCTGAGTCCAAGGACGAAGACTCTTCTCAATTTGAAGTCAGCGACAGAAGAACTCTTGATGAGATTGTGAAATGGCTTATGGATTTGGGCTACATGCCGAGCTTTTGTACGGCTTGTTACGGTCAAGGCCGAACAGGTGACAGGTTTATGGAAATATGTAAACAACAACAAATACACAACTACTGTCAGCCGAATGCACTTATCACGCTGAAAGAATATTTGACGGATTATGCGACTGAGCAGACTCGTATGGCTGGTGATGCTTTGATTCTAAAAGAATTGGAACTTATTCCCGACGAAAAAATAAAGGCAATTGTTAAAGAAAATCTCGAAAAAATTCTTACAGGAACAAGAGACTTTAAGTTTTAATCGGTTCGTTAAGCTTTTTGGGTTGGCGCTTTAGCTTTTGAATTCAATGCAGCAACAGTTGCCCCTATTGCTCCAAGAACTACTGCACCGATGATTGCAGGTTTTTTTCTGAGTTTTGGAGAACCTTTTTTAATTGCATTATCAAATATACTCATTAATTCTTCTTTATTTGCAGCGACCTTTTCGCCCATAACTGATTGAACAGCTTCACCACCGGATAAAAGCATTTTTTTCATTATTTGAGGGCTGGAAAATACATTTTTGTACTCGCTTTTCGTGACGATTCCGTTTTTTGCATTTTCGACTAAATTTTTGTATGATTGCTCAATCTCACCGGCGTCTTTTCCGATTTTTTTTATAATGCTCTCCATTGCCTCAAATATTTCATCTTCAACCATGATTTTCATATTTGGGTCCATCTGTATTTTGATGTTTTTAATTTTTTCTAATGCCGCCTCTTTTTCATTCGGATTAGTACATAATACATCTAATGCGGTGGTTTCGATTTGTTTATTAAATTCACCGATAGACATTTCCTTGTTGTTGCAAGTTTCTTTGACTTTTTCCAGAATTTCGCTTATTTTATCCATCGAATTTGCTACAGAATGCTTATTTTGGATTTCTTTAAGTTCTTCGACTCCAATAAAATCCCCACCTTTGAACAGTGTGTCAATAGATTTTTCCATTTGTTCTTTTGTTTCAATTAATCCTCGAACCATTATTCCTTCGTTATTTTGGGGTAATTTTGTTTTGATTTGAGAAAGTTTTTCTAAAGGTGATTCCAAAAACTCATCTACAGTTTTGAACATTGGTTTGGCAAAGGCGAATGCCCCGAGAAGACCTCCTGCGGCAGCTCCTGTAACGGCACCTGTGGTAGTGTTTTTGACAAACATGTCAGCTTTCGGTTCTTTTGAGACGTTTACAACAGGCTGTGTTGTCGGTTCTTTTTTTTGCAGTGACTGAACTGTGGGCTGTGGGGGCACTTTTGCTGTTGTTTGCGCTGTTTGCGCAGGAATTGTTTTCAATAAATTCGATGAAATTGCTGTATCTGCCATTGTCTTCTCTTTCTTTTTTTAGGGATTTATTTATCTAATACCCGAAAATAAAATATTTTGCTAATATAACAGAATATTTAGAAAAATTAACAAAACCTATTTCTGAATCAATTAAATTTGTTAAGATTACTTTATAAATATGTAGGTTAATAAAGTTTGGTGGTACGATGCTCGTAATGAATAATGTTGTCTCATATTCTTCTAAAGCTTTTCAATATGCTTTTAACAAGTCAGCATCTTTACGACAGGAAATCTCCGGCACCGTAAACCACTTTCGGCGACCTATTCAGTATGGATGGCAGCAAGGAAAAAGGCTTTCCGGCCAACAGGGATTGAACCCCGTTGAAAGCTTGTTTGCGAAAACAACCGGATCTGCAAGGCAATTTGCCAAAACAAAACTAAGGAAAGAAGATCTGCCCGCAGTCGGTGGACTCGTCGGGTCTGTTGTGCCTGTTCCTTTTATGACCTTTGTGGGTTATTATTGCGGAAAAGTGCTTAAAAACATCATGAAATAAAAACCAAAGAGAAAGTCGAGAGAGTTATGAAGAGCAAGAATCTTATTGTTGATAAAGAAAAATGCATCCACTGTGGTTTGTGCGTGAAAGATTGTATCGCTCATTCATTGGATATGGATGAAGAAAAAGTTCCGAAATTTGCAAAAAAAGGTGAAAATCGCTGTATAAAATGCCAACATTGTCTCGCTATTTGTCCTGTAGGTGCGCTTTCAATTTTGAATAAAAATCCTGAAGATTCTGAACTTGTTGAACAAATCGAGTCGGAAAAGGTTTTAAACTTGATTAAAAGCCGTAGAAGTTTTAGGCATTACAAGCAAGAAAATCTTCCTGCTGAAACGATGGAGAAACTGAAAGATGTTCTTTCTTGGTCACCGACGGGGGTGAATTTTCACAGGCTGCATTTTAGTTTTGTGGAAGATATATCTGTTATGGATAAAATTCGTGAAAGCGTCAATAAAAAGCTTATAAAGCTATTGAGCACGAAATTTTTAAATAAAGTTACAGGATCTCTCGCTCGTTATAGAAAACTTATACTTTCCGGCGAAGATGTTATTTTTAGAAAGGCGCCTCATCTCGTAATCGTATCTGCGCCGGTTGATGCACCTTGCGCGAATGTTGACCCGATTATCGCTTTGAGTTATTTTGAACTTTATGCTCAGAGCCTTGGTGTTGCGACCTGCTGGTGCGGGCTTGCCCAGGGGTGTGTTCAGCTTTTTCCGGAATTTGCAAAACAAATGAAAATCCCTGAAGGTTACAAATCTTCTTATGCGATGCTTTTTGGACCACCTGCGCTAAAGTATTCCAGAGCAATACAGCCTGAACCATTTGAAATGACTGTTATTGATGAATTTAAGTCCGAAACACTCAGTTTTAAAGATCGAGTGAGGCATTACTTTTTAAATCTGTTAAAATAATTAAAGAGAGATGAAGACAAAATGATTATAAGACAAGAATGTGAAAAAGATTACAATGAAATATGCTCAATGGTGAAAGCGGCTTTTGAGACAGCAGAGCACACAGACGGAAATGAGTATGATTTGGTGAATGCACTCAGAGACAGTGAGGATTTTGTTCCTGAATTGTCCTTGGTTGCTGAAAATGAAGGTAAAATAGTCGGACATATAATGTTTACCACTGCAAAAGTCGGCGAGGTTGTTGTGCTTGTTCTCGCACCGTTGTCTATTGCACTGGAGTTTCAAAAACAGGGTATTGGTACTGCTTTAATGAAGTCGGCGCACGAAATTGCTAAAGAAATGGGTTTTGAATATTCTTTTGTGCTTGGCAGTGAAAAATATTACCCTAGATTGGGCTATGTTCCTGCTGAGGTTTTTGGAGTCGATGTTCCTGAAGGGATTCCTTCTGAAAACTTTATGGCACTTAAGTTGACAGAAGACGCACCTGCTCTCAGTGGCACTTTGAAATATGCAAAAGAATTCGGAATGTAAAATCTGCTAACAAATTTATTTTTTACGGGTTTTAATTACTTGTAAGAAAGGATTTTGATTTTATGAACATCGGAATTGGCTTAATTGCTTGCAATAACTACTCTAATATCAAAAAAGAGAAGCTTAATGTCAGTTTTGACCATAATAAAACTTTGGATGCCACTCGTCCGTCTTTTGGGGCGAAAGATTCGAGCGGATTGACTCCTGAAGAGGCAGCAGCGCTTGCAGGACAGCGAATCAACAAACAAAACACTATTCCTGAAATTACCGAAAAAGATATAAATTTCGCTGTGACTTGTGTGGGATACGGTCAAGTTAAAGGAAATTCTCGTGAAGTTTTTGATTATAGATGTTCAATGAATGCATCCTATGGATATGGTTGGGATAAAAATTTTAACAAGCCTCATGTTATTTATGATGGCAATTTAGATGAAAAAATCAATGGCCGGACAACTGCAGTTGTTTTTCCATTACATCCAAATACTCCCGGTCTCAGAGGAGCCGATAATATGACAATGCTTTTGAGCGGAAATGTGGATAATGCCACTCTTAGTGCTTTAGTTGAGTACATGGCAAAAGTGGGTGCGTTGGATAAGGGACCGCTTTTTAACATGAAATATTTCGTAAACTCAAAAGATCCTGAAAACTTTATGGCTAATCCGAAAATAAAAACGATTATCGCAGGGTTTTTTAAACAAAAAAGAGCTGAACAAATGAATTCAGTAAACAATGCTGAAAAAGTAGATGAAAGCAAGTCGGGATTTAATCTTAAAACATCAGATATCAATATTGCAAATATTGATTGCAAACAGAATAAAAATAATAAAAGAGTTGTGAAAGATTACGTAAGAGAATTTTTGAAAAATGAAAAAAAATTCACTGTTGTCTATGACAAGTTCACTGAAAATAACCAAGAAAAAGATATGACAGCAATCTTAATTCCATCTAAAAAATCAGATTGGGATTGTATAACAGTTACGATTGACAAAAAAATTCCGAAAGAAGACTGCAAAAATCTTTTGAATCATCTTGTCAAAAACAATTCAGCCAACGTTGAGAACGAAAATTTCAGAGATTCGATTGAGGATTATTTGAATGATTTGCGATAGACGGATGTTAGAAGCCATAAATTTTAAAACATTGCAAAAATCATTCCGAAATATTGCACCTGAAGACATAGGTTACTGTTTGCAAAGTGGTGAAATAAATTTTCAAAATGAACAAAAAGCTTTAAAATATGCGAAAAACACAATTTTGTCCGCATTAGAAAAAGGACACGAAAGACAAGTTATTTTGAAGGATTCCAGAATACTAAAAGTCATGGATGGGAATGAGAATTCTGTTACTTGTCAATTCCGAGATTTTCCTCCATTTGCTGGTTCTACTCAATTACATGGTCATCCCGGAGACGCTGATGGATTAACCCTTCCTTTTAGCGTGGCCGATTCAAGAGTGTTCTTAATGTTAAACAAATTATTGGGATATAGCAAATCCATTGTGTATAACGATTTGGGTTAATATTGAACTATGACAATCAAGAAAAAAAGTCATTTCTGGATAAGTTACCCGCAAACTTTAAATTTTACTTATATAATGTAAATCCGCTAAATCAAAGAAAATATAAATTGATTGATGATACGGTTGAAAAATTTGCAAAAACTCATGATAAAGACTATTATATGGGCGTTTTGCTTTCAAGATGCTCTGAAAAAGAAAAAACTATATTAAAAGATTATTATGAATTGAATGTTAAAGAAAGAAAAGAAAAAATGCCGATTTTCATAAAATGGTTAGGCAACAAATTATCTGCGCTGGCCAGTCACGATGCCCTGAAGGAATATACTCCCAAAGTCGGTATTAAATATGAAACAAATTTTAGCAATCTAATAGATTGAATTAGAAAGATTTTGATACTCAAACTCAGGTTGGTTCGAGTCCGAAAAAGAGCACTAAAAAACTCCCTTTCGGGAGTTAAAATGCCGAAGGCCACTGTGCCGAGGAGAAAGAGACTAAATGTCTCTTTAGCCGAGAGGGGAGAACCGGAGGTTCGAGTCCGAAAAAGAGCACTAAAAAACTCCCTTTCGGGAGTTAAAATGCCG
>CAZIVG010000026.1:11207-13350 GCA_964542595.1 uncultured Muribaculaceae bacterium
AAGGCCGGACTCGAACCGGCACGTGGTTGCCCACACAAGATTTTGAGTCTAGCACGTCTACCAATTTCATCACTTCGGCATGATTGATATTAAATTTTCAAGTTATTTGCTTTGTGATGAAATCAGTAGACTCCAATTTGAGTTTTCTCCGCTGACGCTTCGGTCAGTTCATCACTTCGGCATGATTAGTATTAAATTTTCATTAGCATTTCTGCTACATTTCTATTCTACCAAAACAATTTTAAATTTCCAGTACTAATTTTTCGTTATTACAAAAATGTAAATCTTTTGTAAAAAACTGTTCAAATATAATCATTCGGGGGTTTAATAATTTTGTAGTCTGGATAAAGTATAACAAATGAGAATAACAAATTTGAGCCGATTGATTAAGAGCATGGGAGTTTCTGTCCCCAAAACCGAACCATCATTCAAACGTGCGCCGAGCAATGAAATCAAAAGAACTCCTGACAGCCCTGTTGAAACAGTTGAACTGGAAAAAACAACAAAAGAGGCGAAAGATTATCTCGGTATAAAAAACCTTGCCTTGATTATGCATGGACCCAGTTTTCCTGTCGCCGACAGAGATCTTTATATCGGCTCACCAATAAATTCAAAAGCCAAAGAGGTCAACAACCTTCTCAAAATGCACGGCTTTGACTCAATCCAGCTTGGTCCCCCGGGGTTGCTGCAAAGGGACGATTTTTCTCCTTATGTTTCATCAGTTTATTCTCGTAACTTCCTTTTTACTGATATGGAAAAATTCACAACATCGGATTATGGGAAATTGCTCAAACTCAGTGATATCGAAGAAGTTACTGATGAAGAGTATATGAATAAAACCGCCCAAACTGCATTTGGTGCAGCATTTGATGCGTATGACTATTTGTTTGAAAAAGCTTATGACAACATGAATAAAAAATCCGCCGTTGGGGACAATTCGGCGACGGACTTGTTGATCGATTTCAACCTTTTCAAAAAGCAAAACAAAGGTCATCTCGAGTCTGATGCGATTTTTGAGATTCTTTCCTTAAAAGTTAATGATAGTGACGATTTTGAAAAGTGGGGTGATTTAGACAAAAACCTCATGACTTACGTAAAAGACAAAAATCACCCTATGCATGAAAAGGCAGTTTCTTACAAAAAAGAAATAATGAAGGACTACGCAAAAGAAATTGACCTTTATTTGTTTGAACAATTTATTGTCAAAAAACAGGAAAAAGAGTTTGCCTCAGACGAAAGCAAATTGAAATACATGTCTGATGCAATCATAGGTTTTTCTCCACGAGACGTTTGGGCTAACAAGGAAGCCTTCCTTGAAAATTATCGAGTCGGCTGTCCGTACGGCGGAAAAGGCAAAGCCATCAATTGGTCAACTTGGGGAGAGAACCAATACTGGGACATTCCTTTTGTGGACCCGAAAAAATTGTTCAACGAAGACGGATCTGTCGGAGTCGGCGGAAAGCTTATTCAGGAGAAATTTCGTTCGCTTCTCGAAAACCACCAAAGTATAAGAATTGACCACGTTTTGGGACTGGTTGACCCTTGGGTTTATGACAAACGAAGACTCGAAATAAAGAGAGATGACAAGGGCGAAATCTACGAAGCGACTTGCTACGGTGCAAATGTTAGCAAATTCGGAAAACCTAATGCGCACGAGGTGAAAGGTCCTTGGGAAGAACAAGAACAATGGAGACGTGTAAACTCAGATATCGAAAGAATGCCGGCAATTGACCCTGACTGCTCGTACAAGCGCCTTGTTCACGAAATCCTCTTGCCGATATTTAAAGAAAAAGGGCTGAAACCTTCTGATGCGGCTTGGGAAAATCTCGGTTGTCCTACAGAAGTTTTTAACGAGGTTTGCTATGGAAACGGTGGTAAACGTGCGGACGGCGACAATAGAGAAATTATCCCCGGCATGTCTTCGACAAAATCTTATAAAGCGCAGGATGAAGCAAAGAGCGTTCCTGACAACACTTTCTTGACCCAATCCCATGACGATCCTCACACCGGCGATTTGATGACTAATGAATTTTATGAAAACAGCAAAAAAGGTGTTATGGATCCGATGTATCTTATCGGCTCGCTTTATCCTGATTATTCCAACGATGAAAAACAGGTTCTGTTCAACAGAATGGAGAATGAT
>CAZIVG010000027.1:0-13258 GCA_964542595.1 uncultured Muribaculaceae bacterium
ATATAGCGATAAACATAGCCGGTTCTTTCTTTTCCTGAGTGGTGAAAAATGTTATATTCGAACCAGTTTGGCTGAGGGGTGGTTTTGTTTAAAAAAGTAATAAGCGCAACCGGATCATAACCGGCATTAACCATTATATCGACGGCTCTTTTGTCGGCTTTCCTTTCATATTTTCTTGGAGAAAAGCTTATTGAAAAACGATGGTAAAATCCTCTGTGATATTCTTCCAGTGAACTTGTACCGATGCTCAATGCTGCAGCAAGTTCCTCGTCGCTATCCAAAAAAGGAATCAGGCCTTTATGAACAACTATACATTTTTCTCTAGGGTAAATTTTTATTGTCTTTTGGTTTTCTGAACTGTATCTGAATGTAATTCTTTTTTCGATATCATTTGCATTCAGGAGGCGGAATCCTGTCTCAAGGATTCTTTTTTGATGAATCGTGTCATTTTCAATCCGCAATTCATCAGCATTGCAAAAATTTAGAGACGCACATAGCAGCGCAAAAAGAATTACTATTCCCCTTAAAATTTTCATCTCTACTCCTGTGCTTTTTCCTTTTTTCATTATAACTATCTGAGAATTTAGGGTCAATCAAGGATAAATGTTTATTAAGAAACAAAAAGACCTCATTTGCCTGAGGTCTTTTTGTTAGCTTATTTAGGAGTTGCCTTTTTGTCGAAATTTTTGTGATTATTTTTTTTGTGATGCTTTTTGAAGTTTTTTTGTCCTTCTTTTTTTATTTTTTCAAACTCGGTTTTTTGCTGTGGAGTCAAAATTGCTTCAAACTCTTTTGTATTTTCTTGTCTGAGTTTTCGCGCTTCTTCTTTTAGTTTTCTAATGTCTTCTTTAATTGGTGCAACTTTTTTTTCTTTTTCTTCTTGAGTGAGTTTTTGGTCATCAAAAATCGTTTTTGCTTCAGTTTTTTTAGCTCTGATTTTCTCCATAACCGGTTTCATTTTTTCATGGCCCTTCATTCTTATATCATGGGCTTGCTTTTTTTGTTCCTCTGTCAATTTGAGTTTCTCGTCAAGATTCATTTTTTTTGGAGGTTTTTTAAAATCTTTTGGATGGTGTTCACCAGACTGCATTTTTGGTGGTTCATTTTTGGTGCAATCGTTAGCAAATGCGGCAGAGTTAATAAGCAGCATGCCTGAAATTGCTGCAGCGATTAGAGTTTTGTTCATAAGTTTTCCTTTCTAAAGTAGGTCACTGAGTTTTTTTGATAATTCTTGTTTTGCGTTGTAAATCCTTGATTTTACTGTGCCGATGGGACAATTCAGCTTTTGAGAAATTTCTTCATAAGTTTTGTTTTCAATTTCATAAAGCAGAATCACGTCTTTTAGTTTTGGTTTTAAGTTGTTGATAGCTTCGGTTATTTTTTTTTGCCTCTCAAGTCGGAGGAGATTCTCTTCCGGTGAAAGTGAATTGTCTTTTACAAATTCAAGCGGCGCTTCATCTTGAGTTGTATTGTCACTGATTCTTTTTTGTGATGATTTCAGATAATCTTTTGCTATGTTTGCGCTGACAGTTTTTATCCATGCGTTAAATGAGCCTTTTTCTTCGTATTTTTCGGAATTTTTCCATACTTTGTAATAGACTTCTTGTTCGAGGTCTTCGTTTTGCTCGTTTGTAATTCGATGTATTATTCCTCGGATGGCATTTCCGTTATTTTTTATGATGTCTTTAATATTCATTCAATTTTTATTCTACAAGCAAAAATCCGTATTCGTCCACAGGAAGGCCCATTTCTTCCACGGACGGAGAGGATGCTGCTATGATGTTGTCATAGATTTTGTCTGAATTATACAAAAATGGTATGCTCAAACTCGTAAAAATAACCAGGGAAATTGCACAAGCTATTTTCAGAAGCTGGTTTTTCTTTCTGTTTTTGATTATGAAGGGTTTTGCTTCTTGAATCAGCGCAGAAACCCGTTGCATTTTCGCATGTTCTTTTTTGCATTCTGCGCACCATTCGAGGTGTTTTCCAAAGTCTTCTTCGTTGAGAAACAAGAAAGCGCTTTCATAACCGTTACAGATTTTATTTTCTTCTTTTTTGTCCATTTTTTTTTGTTCCTTACATTTACTATAACGAAAGAAAAACAAAAATGTTCATTTTTATTGTTCGTAAATAAAAATATCGTTAAAAGAGTTGTTGCTCATATTTTTTAATCTATACTTTTTCTTTTTGAGCAGTTTTTGTAATTTTTTATTTTCATAGCTCCTTAAACGAAAATAAAGACACTCGTCAATAATTAGTGGATTACTCGATTTTTCCAAATATTCGAATAACTTTTCATATTGTTTTTTTGTTACCAAATCTGTCATTGGATTCAGCTTCAAATTGTCTTTGCGTCCAAGCATTGTGTATAAAATTCCTGAGTCAAGGGTTATAATATCAGGTTCTTTGTCGGAAGGTATATTGTTTTTTATCAATTCAATACTTTTCATCGTATTGCCTTTGTTTGCTTTTAGTTTATTAGTCTGCGAAGCCAAATTTTTGACAAACAATTCGTCCAAAGCAGAGACAGCAAAGATTGTAGCTAAAATGTAGATTAATACAAACTTAGTGCATGCTGACTTTCTTTCCAGCACTTGATTTTTTTCGTTTCTCCAATTTTCATAGAATTCTGAACAAAACAACGCCAGAAGTATTACTGCAGGAAATATCACTCCATTTAAGACCATTATGTGACTTCTTCCCTGATAATAAACAAATATCCCAATGCCAATCACAGAAAGAAGGAAATACAGCGCTCCTTTCAATTCGGCTTTTCTGCTGATGAGTTCGCTAAAGAAAAGCGTGTTGAGTGCTTTTATGATGCCTATTGCGTAAACCAGAACAAAAAGCATCCAAGGGTGAGTGAATAATGGCATCCGAAGCATATAAAAACCGTTTTTGTAAAATAATGATTGAAAGAAGAAGCATTGTTCTAAGTTGAGAAACGAGCCACTTTTTGTGTAAGTAATTATCTGTATTAATCCAATCACGCCAATAACGCAGATAATAGGTGCCAAACTTAGGGGAAGGATGTTTTTGTAGCTTGATGTTTTCTTTCTTATTTTTATTAATTCCAAATATATCAAAAACAATGTCCATCCCAAAAGTGCTATCATACCGGACTCAAAGTTCCATACTATTCCAATCGAAGCGAAAAGAAATCCTAAAGTCTTTAATATATTCAGCCCGGTGTCAGTATTTTTTCTTGAATTTTGTAAAAGGAATGCCGAGCCGAGAGCAATAATTGTATTGATAAAGATTACTCTGTGAGGCAAAAATTGCAGGTAGTACATAGTTTTTGTTGATGTTTATATTATGTTGATGATATAGAAACAGTAGACGTAGGCCATAAAAAAGGTGAATCCTATTACTTTGTTTTTTATAAAAAAGTAAATAGGTACCGCTGCATAAAACAGGGTAAGCATTATTAAAAACACGTTAATCAAATTTATTTTTGAGATTGTTACCGGTTGAATTATTTTAAGAAATGGTTCATAAATGTATGGATAGAATCCATATAGGTTTACAAAATCCTTTCCGATTACTTGAGAGGAAAAGACTTTATAAATTGGAGTGTAATACGCGCTGAAATGATTAACACAAGCTTCTGTCAGGTCATAAAAAGGGGTTCTATATATAATAGCTATCTGAAAAAAGGTTAAAACAGCTGTCGATAAGAGAATTAATTTTATTTTCTTTTTTGTTGCCTGTGAACCTTTAATCCATAGACAAAGAGATCCAAACAGCAGGCCCGAGAATAAAATTAACGCAATTGGATTTTGGCTTAATGAAAAATAGTGATTTTCTTCTTGTTTCAGTGTTGTTATGGTGAGAAAAATTGTCAGCAACGCAGTTGAAAATATTTGTGTGATTACAATGAGTTTGTAAGCAATTGGAGTGATTTCTATTTTTGTGTTTTTGAGTACTTTATAAAATAAGATATATAATAGTGGGAATGTTGTTACAAATGTATAAAACTGAAGCTTTTCTCCCGTTTCTCCAATGAATTCCCACAATGGAACATTGAAGTTGGCGATTATCGTGTCGATACCGGTCTCGGGTATGTAATTTCCGAATATGACATTAATAAGCACTGCAATAATTATAAATATGTATATTGAAAACAAAAATGAAAGCATTGACAATACATTTTGCTTTTGTTCAACATTTATCTTTTGTGCTTCTTTTGACAACTCTTTTGATCACTCACTTCCCTAAGTGACTTCAGAATAACATAAAAAACAAAAAAAGACCCTCTGAATAAACAAAGAGTCTTTAAATGGTGCCCTGAGCCAGACTTGACTGAGCGACAGAAGGTTGCGATTTAAGATTTGACAAGGGGTTTTCCCCTAGTGCCAGAAACAAAAAAAGACCCTCTGAATAAACAAAGAGTCTTTAAATGGTGCCCTGAGCCAGACTTGAACTGGCACTAGGGGTGAGCCTAATCGGATTTTAAGTCCGACGCGTCTACCGATTCCGCCACCAGGGCATATTTATTTAATTTTCAAATTTGTTTTCTGTTGCCTTGGTTTTCGTTAGTTCCTGCCACCAGGGCATACAGACTTATCGTCTTATATATTCCGGTAAAATCGCTTTGTTGTCAAGCTTGTATTATTTTCATAAACTCTTTACAATCATATTATGGATTCACTCTCAAAAATAAACGAACTTAACGAAAAACTGGAAAAAGATCCGACTGACTTCAAAACGAGGAGAGAACTTGCTTTGGCTTTCTTGGAAAAGGGTTTTAATGAGGAGGCACTGAAACAGCTTTACTACCTCTTAAAACGTTTTCCTGAGGACTCCAGACTCCACTATAATGCAGGAATCGTTCTTGAGAACCTTAAAAAGTTCGATAAAGCCATAATTTCTTACCAAAACGCTTTGAACATCAGCCCAGAAGAGCCTGATTTTTTGTACAACTTAGGGTATGCATACTTGCAAACGGGTGAATTTGACAAGGCTATACCGTTTTTTAAGCGAGTTTTGCAATTAGAAGAAGATGACGCAAACAGCTATTTCAATCTTGGGTATCTCTATTCCAAAAAAGAAGAACATGAGTTTTCGATAAAATGTCTGAAAGCGGCGATTGACTTAAATCCTAATGACAATCTTGCGCATTTTTATCTTGCTTATGAATTTGATAAAATCGGTCAAAGGGAGAAATCCAAAGAATATTATAAAAAGGTAATAGAAATGTCACCGGACTATAGCTGGGCATATTTCAACCTGGGTTCAATTCTCTTTGAGGAGGGCGAAAATGAAAAAGCAGCGAGTCTTTTGAAAAAGACTCTGGAGTTAAATCCAAAAGATGAGGGGGCTTACGTTGTGTTTGCGAAAATTCTTGTGAAAGAAAATAAAACGGAAGAAGCTATCTCGTTATTGGAATACGCGCTTATGAACAACCCTTATAATGGGGATGTGAATTATACAATGGCTCAAATTTACAGAAAATCAGCGAATCTTGAGCAATACAAATTCTACCTGAGAGAGGCATTGAATAACTATCAAACTTTGTCAATCGACCTTAAGCAACTGAAGGCTGAAGCTGAGTTGCTGAAGTAGGAGCCTGCTTTTTGCCGTATTTGTTGTCGAGGGCCAAAAGAATATCTGATGAAAGATTCATTTTGTTCAAAACAGACATTGCTTCGTCGTGGGATTTAGCTTCTTTGTAAGAACGTTTTTCTGTCATTGCAGAATAGACATCAGCGGCTCTTACAATTTGTGCCATTTTGTTTTTTGAATTCGGGTTGTGGTGATCTCTTGCTATTTCTGCAACATTTGTACCAAAACCTGCGTATTTCAAAATCTCATAACCCAAAGTTGAATGCGTGTTGATGATTTCGCGTTCTTTTTTGTCTAATCCGCCTTGTTTATTCAAAATTTCTGCAGGAATCAGGCTTTTTCCGATATCATGAAGGGCCGCGCCAACTTCCATTGTTTGTAATTCTGTCTCGTTCATGCCCAAGTCTTTTCCGATCGCACGAGCAAATTGGACAGTTGTTGAAATATGAGTGTTTTTGATTGTTTTTAGGTTTGCATAATTCAAATTAACATCTACGCCGACTTCGTTGAGAATTTTTGCGATGTTTCCGCCTTGTGCTTTGTCGGTTGCCACAATCTCACTCAATTCGCCTTCGCTCGGCAAGTATTTTAAAGCACCGCTAACCGCTGCATCATACTCGTTTACGTTATTTCCGATGTTGTTTAAGAAGTTTTTGAATTGAGACTTTTTGTGATGGAAAAACTTTGAAACAGCCGCAAGGTTATCTTTTGAAGAACTTGCCAACTCTGTTTGTTGTGTTTTATCTTCAAAAGAGGTTTCTTCGTCTTTTACAATGTTGTTGCCAAAAAGCGAAGTTTTTCCGTTAGATGCTGCGTGTGTTTGCGCAGGAGTAGCCGGAGCGAAAGAGGGCTTCTCAAACGGGTTGATAAATTTGTTATTAAAACTATTAGCACTTTGTGCTGTGTTGGAATCTTGCGATTGAATCGGCTTCAATTCCAAAGCAGCAAGCGTAATCTTTTCTACTGCCAAAATTAACTATTCCTTTTTTCCTTCGGTTTCCTATATACTTATAAAAAAAATTTTTTCCATGACATTTACCGAATTAAGGAAATTGTTAATATAAATTTACAAAAGTTTTGCATTACATGAACTTAAGCAAAATACTTCTCAAGAGCCTGCTTATCAAAGACTTCGATACTTTCTCTGTTGTGAATAAAAATCAGGCATGTGAGCATTGATTTAAACATCGAAAAGTCAGTCAGAGAAAGTTTTTTCATAAGGTCTGCAATGTTTTCTGCAAGAAATTCTGTAATAAGTGTTTTTTCTTTGAAAACGAGAGATGTGAAATAATCCAGACCCTCTTTTGTGTTGATGCCTTCAAAATAAAGCACATCAGGGGATTGGAATTCAATAAATCTCATTGCCTTGTCGAGGTTGAATCCCACGTGTTCATTTAATTCGCACTGATTTACTTTTTCGAGATTGTATTTTGTTATAGACTCAATCGTCATAACGTTTTTGTCCTCTGATGGGATTTCGTTAAGAATTGAATAAATTGCGTGCGTTTTTCCGCAAAGTCCTGAGCCGCAAACGAGTATTATACCTGGGGCTTGAAGCGCATTGTGAATTGTGTTGAGTTTTTTGTTGTCAATTCCTATTTCTCTGAGCAGCTTTGGCGGTTTGTATATTTTTATTGAAATCCTTTCGCCATGGATTGTAGGAAATGCTGAGATACTTGCTATCAACGCCATTTCATCAACCTTGAAACTCAGTTTTCCAAGTTGCGGCAGCTCTGAAACAGTCGGATCAAGGTTTGATAATATTTTCAGTCTCGCAATGAAAGATGATACCAGAATCGTTGGAATGTCCCCTGTTGAAAGGTTTTGGGAGTCTTTTTTGAACGTGACACTCAAGCCGTTTGGTACATGTTCAAAAAATAATTCGTGAATGTCATCTTGAATCGCCTGTTTCAAAATGGAACGTATGAGTTTTTGGATGTGTTCTTCCGACTGGCCTGATGAAAGGTCCTGGTTGTTCAAAACTTCTCTCCAGTCGTGTTTTGGGCGATTTTCGTCAATGAAAATCTGTCCGACTGAATTTTCGCTTTTATAATATTCCTCAATCTTCTTTAAAACCGCAGATTCAGAAGAGATTACGGGTTCAATTTCACACTTTGCGTCTTCGACGATTTTGTCAATCGCAAACAAATCCAGCGGGTCAGACATAGCTACTGTCAAAATGCCTTCAATTTCAAAAAGAGGAATTACCTTGTATTTTTGGGCGTTGTTAAAATTTATATAACTCAGGCACTTTTTGTCTAATGAATAATCGTCAAGATTTACGTATGGGATGTGAAGTTTCGTCTCAAGGAATTTTAAAAGTGTTTCCTCATCGATAAGTCCGGAAGTGATGAGAACCTGACCCAAATTTACATTTTGCACAACAGCAACCTGTTCGGCCATTTCCAAGTCTTCATATTTTATGAGATTGTCTCGGACAAGGTCGTACTTTAGTTTTTCAAGCGTTTTATTTCTTATAAATTCCATCTATCCCTGCTTTTTTCGTGAATCCGATTGTTAAGAAAGATATTCTTTGACTTTATTTATCACATCGTCAAGTTCAAATGGTTTTGTGATGTATTCGTTGACTCCTGTTTCTTGGCCGATTGCTTTGTCGTCCTCTTGTGAACGGGCTGTGACCATGATGATTGGGATGTCTTTGTATTTGTTGTCATATTTCAAGAGTCTGCTGATTTTGTAGCCGTTGATTTTTGGCATCATGACGTCGAGAATCATCAAATCAGGAATGATTTCTTTAGCCATGTTAAGCCCTGTTTCTCCGTCATAGGCACAAAAGCATTCGTAACCCTGGGCTTCAAGCATAAATTTTAGAGTTTCAACGATATCTTGTTCGTCATCAACTATAAGAATTTTTTTGTTATCACTCATCTTGTTTAAGCCTCCACCTTGCTTTTTGTATGTTTTTTCAATAAGTCTTCCGCCGAGTCTATAAGCTCTTGTCCGTCTTTTCCGTTGTCCGGATAAAGAGCGGTTGAATACACTATATCATAATTTTCGTTACTGTTTCTATTTTGTTCCAATGTGCTTTCAATTTTCTTTTCGATGAAACTTTGTGCGAATTTGTCCGCTTCAGGAATTATAACCGCATAGCAGTTTTTTTGATTTTCGTTGAAATAAACCTCTTTTGTGTTGGTTGTTTTTCTTATTATAGAGATTTTTTCAGATTTCAACGCTTCAATAAAAGAATTTTTTACGTTTTCTTGTTCTTCAATCATCAAAAGAAGAAGGCTTTGAGCACAAGTTTTTGCTTTTGATATGTCCTTTTCAAGGTCTAGGGCAAATTTTTCTTTTTCACTCAAAACAGGAATAACGAAAGAAAATGCGGTTCCGATGTTCACTTCGCTTTCCACCCAAACAAAGCCTCTGTGGGCTTCAATAAGTTGTTTTGCAATCGGAAGTCCCAACCCAGTGCCACCGTTCTTACGGTTAAGAGAGTTTTCAATCTGTTGGAACTGGTCAAAAACCTTTTTCAAATCTTCTTGTGCTATTCCTATACCGCTGTCTTGGACTGAAACTTTTATGTAATTTTCATAAAAAACAGGGTTTTCAACGCCGAATAACAGTGACTTGTCGATTTCTGATTCATTTATATTTTCGGTTTTTATAACAATTTTCCCGCCGTCATTTGTGAATTTTATTGCGTTTGAAACAAGATTTGATACTACCTGTTCAATTCTTTGTGTATCGAGATATGTCTGCGCAATCTCTTCTTCTTTATCAAAAATAAGATCAATATTTTTCTCTTTCGCAACGTTTTCGAAGGTGTTTTTGATAAACTCGACAGGGGTGTTGATGTTTGATTTTTCGAATTTGAAATCCATTTTTCCTGCCTCAACTTTTGAAAGATCGAGAAGATCGTTGATAATTCCTGAGAGCCTTGTTACGTTTCGTTTCGCCATGTTTAAAAACTTGTCCATGACTGTGCTGACTTCGCCTGCTTTTCCGCTCAAACAGATTTCCAGCGAGTTTTTTATTGCTGTAAGCGGGGTACGAAGTTCGTGAGAAACGATTGAAATAAATTCAGACTTTAGTCTTTCGAGTTTTTCAAGTTTTGTGTTTGTATTTTTAATTTCTTCGTACAGCGAAGCATTTTCCAAAGGCAACGAAACCTGTCTGGCAAGGGTTTGAAAACAAGTTGTATCTTCTTGACTGAAGTCGTTTTCTCTAAAAACTTCAATCAGGCCGAAAAACTTTGCTCCGATATTAATCGGAGCAAAAAGATTATCGAATTTTAAGATGTTCAAGTCGTATTCTTCAAGCGGGTGTTTGATGTTTTTGATGACATTAATATTTGCGACATTCAAATCGTAAGGGATTCTTTTTTTGTCAAAAAGAGCACGATAACTGAGGATTGCCCTGAGTTTTAAGGAATGTTCAAGCCTCGGCGAAATTCCGTAAAGCGAATTTATAATCAGGTCAATGTCGTTCTCTGCATTGAAAACAAGAGTAGAAGAAAGCGAAAAACTCAAGCTTTTCTCCAGTCCGTCAATCATAATGTTTATGAGTTTTTGTTTGTCCAATGAACCTGCGAGTTGTGTTGAAGTGTTGTAAAGCACATCCAGTTGATAAAGACTTTTTGCCAGTTCGCTGTTACTTTTTGAAAGAGAATCAACCGCTTTTTTGAGTTTGATATTTGAAGTTATTGTTGCGAGAAGAATTTTCTCGTTTACCGGTTTTGTTACATAAGCGTTGGTAAGTTTTAATATGTCAGAAGACTCGGTTTTTGGGCTTACAAGGCTTATAATCATAAGGTTGTCTTTGTGAGTCAATGCATGAAGTTTCTTACACAAAATCAGAGCATCTGTGTTTTTGATTTCAGAGTCGATAATGATTAGATTAACCAAACTTTTTTCAACACAGCTTAGAACACTTTGCTCCTCAGACGCTGCAATAACTGCAACCGAACTTTGTGCGAGAATTTTTGTTATTTCTTTAATTTGTTTTTCGTTATCTGAAATTAAGAGAACTTTAGACATGGCTACATATTATCATGCACAGCCTTTTGGGGCTAATTGATAAGATATCTTAACTCTTTATCTTTTTATTAAAATTATCGTATAATTATTCCATAGATAATTAACAGTTCGAATTGGGGAGTCGAAAGAAAATTTATGACTGGTTATATGTTTGAAATCATCACTGGGCCGATGAGTTGCGGAAAAACAGAGGAACTTTTAAGACGTGTAAAAAGGTGTATAATTGCTCAAAAAAGAGTTAAGGTAGTTTCTCCTGAAATTGACACAAGAGCGAAGGGTGACTATATTGAGTCAAGAAATGGACTTTGGCTCGATGCAATTAATGTAAAAAATGCCCGCGATATTGTGAACCGAATCTCTCCGGATGATGAAATTATCGCGATTGATGAAATTCAGTTTTTTGATGAAGAAATTGTCGCTGTTGTGAGAAAGCTCGTAGAGCACGGAAAAAGAGTAATCGCATCAGGTCTTGACTTGGATTTTAAAGGAGAGCCGTTCGGCAGTATGCCCGAGTTGCTCTGCATTGCTGACAAAGTTGACAAACTGGCTGCTGTTTGTATGAAATGCGGCTCAGATAATGCCACGAGAACACAACGATTGGTTAACGGTTTTCCTGCGGATAAATCTTCACCTCTTATTATGATAGGCGGTGATGAGACATACGAGGCAAGATGCCTAAAATGTTATGAGTTGCCTGATAAAGAAGCTGAAAATAAAAAGAAAAGTTTTAGGCTTTTAAACTTTTCAAAATAAATTTTTTTGATGCTTTTCTTAAGACTTGAAATAGTCACAAATCAGCTTTTCACCTTTGTGTGAAAACTTCTTGAAAAACTTTTGCAAAAAAGTGTTTCGGCTGTCGTCGAGTTCTTTTTTTAAGATAGCTTTCTTGATTAGTATTTTATTATACTTCACATTGTCATCTTCTGAGACCGCAAGCTTGTCTTTGAGTTTAGACAGTTGAGTATTCAGTGTTAACATTGATTGACGGAGCTTGAGAACTTTTTTGCTGCTCATTTACAATTCCTTTAAGTATTGCACTATTCATGCGACGATTTTCAACTTTCTCATCATAATAAATTTATAAATTTCATGACTCCACCAAAAAGTCTAAATCTTTTATCTGTTTAATGTTATAATTCAAAAATGACAAATGTTCCGAAAAAAATCTTGATTCTTCGGCTCAGCGCTATTGGGGATACTATCCATACGCTGCCATTGGCTTATGTAATAAAAAAAACATATCCAGAGTGTAAAATCGGCTGGGTTGTTGAGGATAAGGCACAGCTTTTCATTAACGGAAACCCGCTCATTGACAAGTGTTACGTCGTGCCTAAGAAGACTTGGAAATCGAGAGGTTTTGCTTTTCAAAATCTAAAAGAATTTAAACAAATCATTGATGATATAAATTCTGAAAATTATGACATGGTGATTGACACACAACAGCTTTTCAAGACTGCATCTATATTGCCTTTTTTGAAAATTAAAAGAAAAATTGCCTTGAGCGGCGGGCGCGAGTTCGCTCCGCTTTTCGTGAATGAGCGAGTAAAAGCTTCGCATCACCTTTTTGATCCTGATTACCATGTTGTGAACAGAAACCTCGAATTGGCGACATATTTGGGTGTTGACACAAGTGAAATAAAAATGGTTTTGAAAGATGCTTCAGAAGAGATTAAAGAAAAAGTTTCACAACTTTTTGCCGGTCTTGATTCTACGAAAAAAACAGTTGTTCTTTCTCCCGCGACAACTTGGGAGAACAAACACTGGGATGAACAAGGCTGGGTTGAAACCGCTGAGTGGTTAAAAGACAAAGCAAACATAGTATTCACAGGAACTGATCAGGATTTGCCATTGATTGAGAGAATAATTGACGGTTCTAAAGCTTTTGGTGCGTTGGTTGTTGCCGGGAAAACTAATCTTGAGGAACTTGCCGAAGTTTTCAGACGATCTGACTTGGTTATTTCGCCGGATTCGGGCAGTGCTCATATTGCTTGGGCGGTTTCTATGCCTCAGTTAGTTACGATTTTTACCTCAACTGCAGAAAAAAGAAGCGGACCTTTCGGTGAAAAATGCCACATACTCGCTTCAGACTTGGATTGCCATCCTTGTTTAAAACGAAAATGCAGACGAAAAAATGATAAAGAACTGTGTCGTTTTCAGATTAAATCTGAGTCACTTATTAATCTCATAAAAAACATTTTACAATTTGACTAAAAAAGTTGTATAATACTAAACATCGCGTTTTTAAATTATTACTAATTAAATTAGGCTAGACGGTTAAAATGGATTTCTTTAAAAAGTTCAAAGATTACACGCAAAAAGTTAACGAGATTGAGTACAGCATATCTAACAATAAAAAAGATTTTATTGAAATATATGAGAGAAATCTTGCGCTGGAAAAGGAAATCGTTCAACGTACTCAAGAACTTGATCAGGCCAATAAAGCATTTTTGACTTTGAAGCACGTCTGGGAGCTTATGAACTCGTCAGAGCCTTTGTCAACAGTTCTTCAAAAACTCGTGAATTCTCTTCACGGTGAAATGGGTTACATAAACAGTACAATTTTGCAGGTTTGTGACGATGAGAAAGGCAAATACTTTAGAGTTAAAGCCTTTTCAGAAAGTCCTATTATAAAAACACTTGTTGCACTTTTAGAAAAAAAGGGCATTGATATTTATGAATATCATTTGAAATATGAC
>CAZIVG010000028.1:0-13206 GCA_964542595.1 uncultured Muribaculaceae bacterium
CATTGCACCACGGATAGTCGCAGCGTTTGTACCTGAAGAACCGCCTGAAGTAATAACGGTATTACCCTGCGCAACAAGAGCAAAAGAAAGCGTTTCAATGATTTGCTGATGTGTAATCGGCAAATTCCTGCTGCCGATAATAGCTATTCTTTTAGACGTTTGCTGAATCGTAGCCAATTCCATGGCCAACTGGTCAACAGTATTTTCCTCGCCTTCGGGGATTTTATCCAAATCATCGGTCGGAACCATAATGGTTTGATGTTCTTGTTGTTCTTTATTTTCTTCTGACATCTGCTTATCCTAATTAAATGTTTTACTAAAAATCTTTTTTTGATTATCATAATAATAGCATAAATTGTCAAAAATAAAAGACTTTTTCATAAAATAGCCCGATGTCGTTGTCGGGAGGAAATTACAAATTTAATCCGGGGATTTTTTAAAGTGGAAGAATTATTATCAGGGCTTAATGAACAGCAAAAAGAGGCTGTTGTCGAAAAGCAAGGTGCATTGTTGGTACTCGCGGGCGCGGGCAGCGGAAAAACAAAGGTTTTGACAACACGTATTGTAAACCTTGTTAAATCAGGCGTAAACCCTTATAAAATCCTAGCTGTAACTTTTACAAACAAAGCCGCAAAAGAAATGCGCGAACGGCTATCAAAAATGATTGGGGAAGAAGTCGTTAAAAAGATGTGGGTCGGCACTTTCCACAATATTTGCGGCAGAATTTTACGTTTTGATATAGAAAATTACAAAAGTCCTGACGGGAAAAAATGGGACAATAATTATGTAATTTACGATGAAAACGACTCAAACACGATTATCAAAAATGCGGTAAAAAAGCTCAATCTTGACGAAAAGGTTTACGCACCGAAACTTGTAAAAGCCGCTATCAGCAACGCAAAAAGTAAAATGCAAGACGCTTACACATTCTCAACCCGAGCAAGGGATTACCGCACACAAAAAATCTCTGAAATCTATGAAGAATACGAAAAACAGCTTCTCGCAAACAATGCGATTGATTTTGATGACATGCTCCTTTTGACGGTAAACCTTTTGACAACAAACAAAGAAGTCAGAGAAAAATATCACGAAAGATTCACACACATTCTTGTTGACGAGTTTCAAGATACAAACATAAGCCAATACATGCTCATCAAGCATCTTTATTCAAACGAAAAAGCCGACGCGGATTTGTTGAACAGAAGCCTTTGCGTTGTAGGCGACGTAGATCAGTCGATTTACAGCTGGCGTGGTGCTGATTACAAAATCATTTTGAATTTCCAACTTGATTACAAAAACGCAAAACTCATAAAACTTGAACAAAACTACCGTTCGGTTGCAACAATCCTTGACGCAGCCAACGCCATCATTGTAAACAACACCGAACGCGTAAGCAAAAACCTCTACTCCACAAAAGGAAAAGGCGAAAAAATTGATATTTACGAAGCACAAGACGAATCGCTAGAGGCCTATTACATAGCAAACCATATAAGAAACGGTGCGCGCAACCTCAACGATTACGCGGTTCTTTACCGTACGAACTCACAGTCTCGTGCTATTGAAGAGGCTTTGATTTCTCAAGGAATTTCTTACAAGATGGTCGGGGGCTTGAAGTTCTACGACCGCAAGGAAATCAAAGACCTTATCGCTTATCTTAAATTGGTTTACAACAGGCATGACTCCCAAAGCTTGAAACGAGTGATAAACGTCCCCAAAAGAGCAATCGGTGACACTACCGTCAAAAAGATTCAAGATATTGCAAATTCGATGGACTGCTCACTTTTTGAAGTAATTGAAAACATAAGCGAATATGATGATTTCAATGCTTCGACCAAAGCGAAATTAACATCGTTCAAAGACCTTCTGGACAAAATTACCAAAAACAAAGACACATTGAATTTGGCGGAGTTTATAGCTTTTATAATTGAAGAAACAGGTTATTTGTCAGAACTGAAGCAAGAAGACACAGAAGAGTCACAATCCCGAATCGAAAACCTACAAGAGTTGGTAAACGTCGCAAGAGACTTTGCTCCCGACGAAGAAGAAAACATTCTCGGCGAGTTTTTGGCGCAAGTTGCGCTGGTCAGCGATCTTGACGAAACTCCAGAAGGTGACAACGCAGTAACACTTATGACACTTCACGCAGCGAAAGGTCTGGAGTTTGAGACAGTCTTTATGGCCGGATTAGAGGAAGGGATTTTCCCGCACAGCCGCTCCTTAAACAGCAACACAGAGATGGAAGAAGAGCGCCGACTTATGTACGTAGGCGTGACAAGAGCAAAACAAAAGCTTTATATAAGTTACGCAAAAAGACGCCAAATGTGGGGCGAAACAAGATATTATCAACCGAGCCGTTTTCTGGTTGAAATCCCGCAAGATCTCACAACAACGAACATCGGAGATACTGCCTCTGAAACACAAAGAGGCGGAACATTCAAACAGGCGGTGAACAAATTAAAAACCGACCGCTCGGGATTTGTTGAGAAAACAACGTCTTTCGGTGCAGGATTTGTGGCTCCGACAACGAATGCAAGCCAATCATCACCCCAAAGCATCAGCAAGGTAGTAAAACCAAAGCCTACCTACAATCCATCCGGCTCAAGCTACGAAAGACCCCAACCGCAGGTTAGAAGAGAGTCTTTTGTTGTTAAAAATGCACAAAATAAAGCAAAAGACGAGGAAAAAGTCCAAAAACTTCTTGAAGACAACCCAATAAAAAGAATGCTCGAAGAAAAAAAGAAAAAAGAAGCAGCTCTCGCTCAAGAAACTCCCGAAACGGCAACGTTTGGGGTTGGAGACCGAGTTTTTCACGAGAAATTCGGTATCGGTCACATCGAAGAAATCAAGCAAATAGGCTCTTCTTCAATGTATGTAATAGATTTCGGAAAACAGGGTAAAAAAGCAGTTGATGCACTTTACACGAACTTAAAGAAATTCTAGCGGTCAACCCAATTTCTTAATTTCTTTTTTGCTTCATCTTCACTACGCTCTTCTTCTGACTTTTGAACAAGTTCTGCATTGTTCTTCAATGAATTGTAATTTGGCTGTTTTTTCAGCATTTTTTCAACAAAAAACGTCAATGCCTCTTGTTCCTTCAACTCACCAAGAAAATCCCAAAAAGCAAAAGTATTTATTTCCTTTCTGTCCGATCCTTTAGGATTGTCTGCATTTTCTATATTTTCCTCTGCAAAATGGTCATTATTAAAATAAGCATTAAGAATCATTTTGTCAGAAGAAGATCTTTTCGGACGAAGTCCGACTTTGACAAAAGTTTGTTCCGGCCAAATTTCTTCAAGTTTTTTACCTTTCAAAAACGACTGCTTTTGAACAAGCTCCTTGGCAATAGCATTCGCTTTGTTAGTGAGTCCTTTTACAGCAAAATCCGAAGAAACAGCAATCTCCAACACATCTTGAGAAGAAAGGTTTTCTTTTCTGCTCAATTGAAGCAAGTATTCTTTTGTTGGTTTATCCAACTCAAATTTTAATTCGCCAAACGAAATACTTCTCTTTTTCTCATTAAAACAAATAGGAGAAACGGCTGGTAAATTCATTTTTAATCCCTCATCTTATAATTATTTGTATAAAAGTTAAAAAGATCTTCTTTTGCTAAAATCAGAAATCCAATTTACAATAATTAACAATTTACGAGAAAAAATGTCCTCTTTTGGAGTCAAGAGTTATTTTGTCGAAAGAATACAACCTTGCAGGTCTTTTTGAACCTGATTTTGTGTATTCTTCCAATTCTTTAAGAATCGCAAGCGACAAGAATTTCTTTCTGAAATTTCTTTTGTCTAATTTTTTAGAAGTGATAAGTTCATAAGCCTTTTGTAATTCTGTTAACGTGAATTTTTCGGGCAGCAACTGATAAGCGATAGGGCAGAATTCAAGACGTTCCCTCGTTCTTTTCAAAGAATATTCAATGATTTCTTTGTGGTCAAAAGCTAACGCAGGAAGGCTGTAAACCGGATGCCATTTAACTTCAGTAATCTCTGAATTGTCTTCGAACGAAAGAACGATATCATCAGATCGAATCAGCGCAAAGTATGCGCAGGTAATAACCCTTGACGTAGGGTGACGAAGCGGGTCACCGAAGGTGTAAAGCTGTTCGAGATAAATGTTTTGAACGTTCGTTTTCTCTTTCAAAATACGTAAAGCCGCATCATCAAGAGTCTCAGAAATACGGATAAATCCCCCGGGAATCGCCCACTTGCCCTTGAACGGTTCATGCGCACGTTTTACAAGCAAGACCTTGAGTTTTTCGTCTTTAATTGTAAAAATAACTACGTCGGTAGTGACCTCATGGGTTTTCGTCTCTTTAAACATACTTCCTCGGCTTTATAACTTATTCTTTATTTTATGATAAACAAAAAGCATTTTGTATCTTTTACATAAAAGTTTACAAAATGCTCTTTAAAATTAATAGCTTTATCTTCTTAGATTGCCCCTGACAGAGTTACAAAAGGTAAGTCTGTGACGGAATCAGTTTTCTTAATTATGTTGTTTTCTTTGTCTGTTTGAAGAACTTTATTCAAACTGCTTGAAGAAACTCCGTCTTTTTTGTACTTAACGATTGCAGGATCAGGATTGGCTTTTTGCGAATAGTATTCACTCATAATGCCACTGACAAAGCGTTTGGTTTCAGCAAAAGGAGGTACACCTCTGTATTTGCTGACATTTCCGGGACCTGCGTTATATGCGGCTAAAGCCAACTCAACAGAGCCGAATTTTTGGTACATCATTTTGTAGTACATCAAACCGCCGCGAATGTTATCGCTTAGGTAATACGGGTTGTAACCCAATTTTCTTGCGGTCGAAGGCATTAATTGAAAAACGCCTACTGCACCGTAAGAACTTCTTTTTTCGTGAACGAACCCAGATTCCATTTTAGCGATGCTTAAACCAAGTGCAGGATCAACGCCCAACTCCAAAGAATGTTTCACGATGTAATCTTTGACTGTTGCTTTTGATGCTGTTGCTGCTTGTGTTTGCTGTGGATTTGCTAAAATGCAAAAAATGAGTAGTAAGGTTAGTGTTAGTAACTTTCTAATCAAATGATAATCCTCTGTTTTGTGAATTGAAGCGGGGAATGCTTGTGCGTCCGGGTCTTTAGAAAGCGCTAATCAAAGAATTATCCTCAATCAATTTTAGCCGTTTGGCCCTCTGCTCTCCGGGACCCTCGCCCCGTTGAACCCTACTTCGTAATCTCATCTGCTTTGACTTTCACAGTCGATTGCTTTTTTCAGGTTCTTGTTTATATTACTTCATAAAGATAAAAAGTCAACCCCCATGGCCTTTTCAACCCCGTGAACCCTTTACCCGTCTGGTTTTTTTGATGTTTACATTCTTATTCAAGTTGTATTTTTTTTAAATTAGATGACCGGATAGAGATTTGTGTTAATATAGAGGAGAGGAAGATTTAAATGGCAAGAAAAAAATGTATTGAAATAGTCCTGGACGTTGAAACAACAGGACTTGACTATAAAAAAGAGAGAATTATCGAGTTTGCGGCAGTCAGACTTGAAAACGGTGTCATAAAAGACAGTTTTGAGACTTTGATTAATCCGCAGCAACATATCAGAAAATCCAGCATGGCAATTCACGGAATAACTGAAGAGATGGTCTCTGACCAGCCTACGGAAGAAGAGATTATGCCGAAAATCCTTGAATTTATCGGCGAACACCCGCTCGTTGCTCACAACGCGATTTTTGATTACAACTTCTTAAACGAATCTTCAAAACGCCTTTACGGCAAAAAACTCGAGAACCAGAGAATTGACTCACAGTTCTTGTTTAAGGAAGTTTATCCCGAATTTGAGTCTCACGGACTCGAAAATCTTATGTTAAAATTCGGAGTAGAGTTTGATACAAGACACCGTGCAATGGCTGATACAATCGGGCTTGCGCACGCTTATCCGAAACTAAAAAAGCTTTATGAAAAGAAATATGATTGGCAACTGAAACAAGTCGATAACATCGAATATCTTTTCGAAAGATATTTGAGAATTCAACAGGCCGTTCAAACCATGCAGTCGGAATTGCAGGATTTGAAATCGATTTTCAAATTATATTTTGATGAAGGTGGAAAACCTGTTGAAGCCACTACCGGCGAGACATTGGTTTATCAATCAAAACAGTCCTACTCCTATGATTTTGTACAAATCAAAGATATTTTGGACGAACTGGGCGCTTTGCCCAAAGCCGTAAAACTCAACAACGGCTTTGTTGACAGACTGGTAAACGGCCGTAGTCTTGACGAAGAAACAAGAGAAAAAATAAAACAGGCGCGCTGCGAATTTTCGGAGACAAGAAATATTCAAGTAGTTAAGGCGGACAGACACTTTAACTGAATTTTTAAGTTTGAATGAATTTTTTCAAAAGCTTTTCGATGCTATCTCCGGCATTGTATGCGTCTTTTTCTACAAATTGATTAAGATATCCCGGCTTGTCCAAGTGAGCATCAATATATTTTCTTTGATTATCAATACATTTTTTTGCAAATTCATATTGTTCGGGTTTTACATTTGACCTAGTTAAAGAACCATACATTTTTTCTACATTCATAATGCAATTATCAACAACAACTGACATGTTTTTATAGTAATCTTCAAAACTTTTGAAAGAATTTGAAATACCGTTTTTATCTCGCAAGCCATTATTATACAAGTTTTCAAACACAGCTTCATAGTAATCATTTTTTGAATAATTAGCAGCTAAATAATGCTGTTTTATATGTCTTAGTTCGTGATGAACAGCATTGATCGGTGATTCAGAACGCAAAGAAATGTCCACTCCTTTGTCGATTGAAACATGAGCGCCGCCCATTGTTTCTACTCGGGCAGATTTTCTCATTTTTCCAAGAACATTCAAAGGCATCTCAACATCACCAAAGCCGTAATTTTTCTTTGCTTCTTTAAATATCGCTCTGATATATTCTTCTTTGTCTTTTATTTTTGATATATTTTTATAATTTTCCAATATTTGCTTGGTTTCAGTGAGAGTAATATCATTTCGCATAAAAACATCTTTAAAGACTTTTTGGGCCTCTTCAAGAGCCGGAACCTTTTTTTGTTTAACAGCTACAATACCAAAAACCACAGTAGAAGCTATTGCACCCAATCCAACAAAAAGCTTTTTAGTTTTTGAATTGGTGGGGACTTGCTCACCGAGTTTGCTTGAAAGTTCCAGGCTATCCTGAGAATCTTTTGGTAAAATTGCTGCAGAATTTGAGATACTTTTTTGGGGTTCATTCTTTGGAGAATAAGATTGCGAAGACGCAACCGAAGGCAACTTAAATAAATCCGTCATAAAAACCTACCTACAATTTGTACATATTTAATAAAAAACAAAACGGAAAGAAAAATTGCCCATGCAATCAAAAAGACCTGAACTTTTGTTCAAGTCTTTTAAAATAAGTCTAGTTGCCGAAATCCTCTATTTTTCTCCGTTTATGATTAATTTTATTAGGCGATGAAGTTTGTGCCGAATCTGGTTGCACCCAACAAAACGCATTCTTCGAGCATTGAGTCAAGGCTTCTGTAGATTTTTCTTGAAGGTTTTTTCTCAGCTTCTTCAATACCCATTTTTGTATCATTATATTGTGCTGCGATTGCTAATGTATAATTTGCGAACGGGTTAGTAGCGTTAATCATCTCTTGCCTCTTTTTCTTTTATATCTCTCGTATATATATAAAGTTGAAAAACAAAAAATAATTGCTTTTTTGTATATACTTTAATTAACACTTCTTAACAATTAAGATTTAGAAACTGATCGCCTGAACGTTTAAATCATCGTCCCAAAGAATATTTGCTTTCGGCTTTCCTGAAATTTCAATATTTTCCGAGGCCATTTTAACCGCAGTCTCTAAATCAAGCATACCTTCTGAAACAAGCTTTTTAATAATGTCAGAGGTAAAATCAGAACTACCGGCCATTGTAGCATTTTTATCAACAGCTTTTCCGTCTTTTAAAAATACTTTTTTACCACAAAAATCCATTTCTGATTTTTCAGAATGTGCAATCGGCAGGGCATCACTAACCAAAATAATCTTCTCAAATGGCTTTGTTTTAAAGACAATCCTCAAGACGTCTTGTTGAACATGTTCAAAGTCAGCAATTAATTCAACGGAAACTTGGTCATCTGAGAGCGCTGAAACAACCGTAGAAGGTTTTTTGTGAGAGAATTCGCCCATCGCATTGAACAAATGTGTCACCTGATTCACAGCTGACAGGTCACTGCCCTTGCAATGCCCGGCAGAAACAATCACGCCTTTCGATTTTAAATATTTACAAAGTTCAAAATTCTCATCCAATTCAGGCGCAAGGGTGACGATTTTTATAATTTCGTCCTCAAGCAACTTATAATTCTCAACTGTTGGCGCCAAGAACAAATTCTCATCGTGAATCCCTTTTTTCTCAGGGTTCAAAAAACAAGCCTCAAGATTAACCCCAAGGATTTTTGCACAGGGTCCGGATTCTCGGTTCTGAAGAGAAATAGCCTCTTTCACGCGCGAAATCTGACGCTTAAGGTTTTCAAGAGAATCTGTAGCAAGTGTAGGCAAAAAAGCACACACCCCAAAATCCAGAATTTTCTTTGAAAATTCGAGAAAATCTTTGGCCTCACAAACCGCAAAATCAATGCCGAAGCCCCCGTGGATATGTTGTTCAACGAGGGCGTCAGTTTGAATATAATTCTTTAAAGGTTCTTCATTCATTTTCTACAAAAGTTCTTCAAGTTCCTTTATAAGTTTAGCATGTTTTTTAGCAAATTGAGAGCCTCTGGCTTCGATTGCCATTTTAAGGGTCAAAGGAAGGTTCATCGCTTTGCCGTTTTTGCAGTTTTCACAGTACAGTTCAACAAAGTTTGAAGGGATTCTCAAAGACCAGTTTGCGTCACCTGAAGTCCCGGGAGTGTTGTATGTATCTTTGATTCCGAAGAAATCAGTGAAGAAAACCTGAACATTTTCAGCTTTTGATGTAAAAATCTCAGCAAGCTTTACCTGTCTCAATGCATCAGTGTCAGTAGTCAACTTAACGATTAAATCATCTCTTTCTTGACCTTTCAACTCACTGTACATATCGTCAACAAGGTTCACAACGTTCAAGTAACCGTCGTGGGTGTTAATCATTTCATCAGCCCACATAGCAACAGGTTGGTTGTCGTGCGTGCCGACCATTGCCCAGCTTCTCGGGCAAATATTACAACATCTGTAAGGATGTTCGGGTTTTTCATGTTTTACAAACTGGGTGAGTCTCATACCTTGAAGGTCGTATTCATTCATTACCGATTCAACAGGGAAAGTCAAAGTACCAAGGTCTTCACAAACGATTGAATCTTTGTTAAGGCCTTCTTCTTTTGCAGCAGCGATAACGATTTTCTCAATCATCGCACCATATTTTTTCACCTGCTCTTTTGTTAAAGATTTAACTCTTTTTTCCTTGTCAGACCCGAGTTCATGGTTCAAATCATCCATTGTCGCGATTGCATATTTTGACAATTCTGAATGCTCAGGTGAAGAATAGAGTCTTCCTGCACCTTGTTCAGGCATAGGTTTTTTACCTGCTTTATAAACCCAAGGATCAATCAAGCCAACGATGTGATCGATTCTGACTCCGCCCGGGTTTTCTTTAAACATCTTTTTATAAAGACGTTTTAAAAGTTCACCGGCTTCACCCAAAGAACCATCTTCGTTAAACATTTTTTCAGGGTCAACAACAGGGAATCCCCAAGCCTGACCATCTTTTGAGAAATAATCAGGAGGACATCCGAGCATCCAGCCTTCAAGGAACAAAGACTGATAAGCCCAAGTATCCCTGTCAGAGAATGCGACTTGTCTGTCTGCAATCAATTTCAAATCATTTTTAAGCGCATATTTTTTAGTTTGCTCATTTTGTTTTGATGCAACAAATTGGCAGAATGCATAATAATTAATCTCATCTGCATATTTTAATTTGAGTTCTTTTTCTCTTAAAAATACTGCTTTTTTCTCTTCTTCTGTTTTCGGATTGAAAAGGTTTCTGTCAGTTTTGTTATCCCAAAGCGGCCAGTAATCGTTGCTGTTTTCAATCACAAGTGCCTCATAAAGAGCATCTTTTTCAAGCCAAAATTCGTTTTCTTTTTTGAATTTCTCAAACTCTTTGTTCAATTTTTTGTCATTCCACTGTTTAAAATTGACATAAGCTTCTTGAAGAGCATCTTCTTGCGCTTTAAAAATGTAAGAATAAGCAGTTTTATTAAGGTCTTTATTCGGGTTTTCTTCACAAACTTTCGAATAAGTTTCGTTAGAAAGAATATTGCCCCATTCTTTTGTTGTCAACTGTTCAAGGTCAATAAACAACGGATTTGTTGAAAAAATAGTGCCTGTGTACGGTGAGGAGTCACAGGCTTTTGTTTTGCCTTGTGGCCCAAGCTGAATCGCGTTAAACACGCCTGAAGAATAGTCCATGAGAGATTTTCCCGCGTGAGAATTTGGGGTTCCGAATCCCGTATTCTTTCCGACTTCAGCAGGGAAGCTGTTTCCATGAACAATCAATGCAAAATTCTTTTTGCCCAATTCTTTTAAGGCTTTTTTGCAAACTTTCTTAAATTTTTCAAATTCTTTTTTTTGCTTTTTGTCTGTTTCATTGCAGCAGCAAACCATAAAATACACCCCTTCTTTGACTATTATTTATTAGTATAAATATCCATTAATTCTTATAAATTATACTAGCATTTAGTATATGATTTTTATATAGTCTTGGTGCATAAATTATAACTGTTTTTACATTTCTTTACGTAAAGTTTACAAAAGGCAATTTCTTTAACGGAATTGTTTTTATTTAAATAAGGGAATATTAAGATTAATTTTTATGGGAATGAGGAATAAAATATGACTATACCTAATACAGGTTTACCGGCAAACTACATGAATCAGCAGTACTGGCAAATGATTGCACAACTTGTTAATCAACAACAAGCGCAACTTGCTCAGCAAAAAGCCGCTGCACAAAATATCTATGCACAACAGCCGCAACAAGCACAACCTCAAGTTGCAATGACTCAAGAAATACCTGAAGCAATGATGAATGCGATTCCTCCGAAAATGAAAGAAAAAGACGGTGACGGTATCGATGACGGAAAAATCAGCTTCGGCTCAAAATGCAAAAACTTTGCAAAAGGGGTCGGCAACTTCTTCAAGGGAATGGTTTGCGACGAAACAGGCAAATTCAGCTTGAAAAGAACGTTAACAACTGCAGCAGTGGCAGCAGGAGCAGTCGCATTGACAGTAGCAACAGGGGGTGCAGCGACTCCATTCCTAATCGCAGCAGGTGCAACAATGGCAACAGCCCAAGTTGGAAAAGGTGCATACAATGCAGCAACAGCAAAAACTGACGCTGAAGCAGAAGCCGCTTGGCAAGATATCGGCTGCGGAACGACAGCACTTGTCGGCTCAGTTGCAGGAGCAAAAGGTGCTGTAAAAGCAGCAGGAGGAACTGTTCCAAAAGGCAACTTTGCCACAAGCAGCATAAAAGCAACAGGCGAATGCTTCAAAATCGCAGGGAAAGGCGCTTACAACGGATCAAAAGCAGCTATTCTTCATCCGATTCAGTCAGGAAAAAACATCGCAGGTTACTACAAAAACACAGTAAAACCGAATATGCAAAACGCTTTGTCCTACAAAAATTATTCAAATGTGACCGAGCAAAGACTCAATAACAAAATCAACAAGATTGACACAAAAATTAATAAGCTAAACGAAGAATTGGCAGCAAGCCCTTCTGCAAAAAGAGTCGAACAAATCAATGCAAAATTGGCAGAATTAAACAATCAAAAAAACATTGAAACAACAAAACTAAATTTCAACAACGGCAAAAACAAAGCAATGGAGGCACTCGAACAACAAATTACAGAAGTTGAAGCAAAATTGGCAAACCCCGCAACAACATCTGCAGAAAAAGTCGGATTAAACGCTCAAAGAGACAATCTCTACAATATTGCTGACGCACTTGATGCAAAATACAAAGTCGGTGTGAATCAATCACTCAAAGCACAAAAAAACCACATTGCAGAGCTTAAAGAACAGCTAAAAACGGCAACAGACGACAGCAAAACAGTTCTTGAACAAGAAATCAAACTCCAAGAAGCTTTGCTCAAAGGTCTCGAGCCGCAAAGCAAAATCGAGATTGCACAACATAACATCGCCAGAGCAGAAAACAAAATCAGAGGCTTAAAACTCGAATCAAAAAGAACAGCTTTGACCGAAGCACAAAAAGAAGCTATCACATCAAACATTTCAAAACTTGAAAAAGCAATCTCTGCAGATAAAAAAATCCTCAGAAACACAAATATGAAAATTGCAGCACAAGAAACTCTCCCCAAAGTAGGATTGGCTTACGGCTCATACTACCTAGGTGGCAGAGGAGCAGATATCACAGAAATGAGTCAAGAAGAATTGGCAGCGCTTCAAGAACAAATGCTCCAACAGCAATTGGCTCAGCAACAGGCTCTAGACCCTAATCAGTTGGCGGCACAAAGCGCTTATCCTCAACAAACAGCGCAAATTAATCCTTCATTGTTCTCAACTCAGCCGCCAAAAGGGTCAGGATTAGGATTCAACGACCTTTATGCGTCACCTTATCCGCCAATGGTATTCTAGAAAAAGTTTCAAATTAAACATGCAACATCAATTACAAAGGTAGGCTAAAGCTTACCTTTCTTTTTGTACAAAAAAAGTAAAGCGAATGAAGCAAGCATAATAATAATGGCGCTGACGATTTGTGCAACCGGGATTCCTGCAATATTCAAAACACTGTCCATCCGACACGCCTCAATCAAAATCCTGCCACCGGAATACAAAATCAAATAGCTGAAAAACACCGTTCCATCGTTTATTCCCAAGATTTTTCGCACAGCAAAAAACAAAATTAGAAATACAAAAACGTCCCACATTGATTCATACAAAAAAGTCGGGTGGTAATATGCAACATCCTCAAACCCGAATGGCCTGTGTTCCGGAGAAATGTACAATTTCAAAAAAGGAATTTCACAAGGCTTTCCAAACGCTTCGCTGTTAAAGTAATTTCCAAAACGGCCAATTGCCTGACCAATCACCAATCCGTAAGAAAAAACATCCGCATAATATAAAAAGTTTATTTTTTTTATTTTAGCAATGATAAAACCACTGATAACCCCGCCAAGAATCCCTCCATGTATGGACATTCCGCCATGCC
>CAZIVG010000029.1:0-13182 GCA_964542595.1 uncultured Muribaculaceae bacterium
GCCAATTTTTTCTCCTCCCGATATTATGTAAATAACTTTCTTCCTATTCTTATCATTGTTGAACCCTTACTCAACGCTATTTTATAATCACCACTCATACCCATGGACAATTCTCTTAATTCATACGCATATTCATTCTCAAGTTGTTTTTTAAGGCCCATCATTCCCTCGAAAAGTTTTTCGAGTTCTTTTTCTTCGACAATCGGCGCAATATTCATCAAACCTTCAACCTTAACTCCTTTAAGAGAAAGGATGTGTCTAAAATCATTCTTCAACTCATCCACACAAAAACCGAATTTTGCGTCTTCGTTGGCGTTGTTTACCTGCAGAAGGATTTTTTGAACAATGCCCTTATTCAAAGCTTCTTCTGAGATAGACTGTGCCAGCTTCAAGGAATCAACCGAATGAATATAATCAAAAGCGCCAACGGCCTTTTTGACCTTATTCGTCTGTAAATGCCCGATGAGATGGAATCTCGAATTTTGCTTCACTTCTTCAGGAAGTTCATCAATTTTCAAAAGCGCATCTTGGACTCGGTTTTCACCGAAATCCCTCAAGCCTCCTTTGTAAGCTTCAACAAGTCTGTCTGCTCCAAAATACTTTGTAACTGCGATTATAATAGGTTTATAAGGTACAATCTCTTTTTTGAGTTCAGACAAGTTATATTCAACTGTATTCATTTGAATCTTAACCTTCTCCCCCAAGAAAATCCATATTAGCAACACTAATACTTTTTTAATTATAATGCATGTCAATATATTGGACAAATTATTTAAAACTATTGTAAAACCTGTTTTTCCCAGAACCGCTCAAGCCCATGCATGTCATGGTTTTTGGGTTATTAAAATAACCTGATTGGCCCTTAACATTTCTTAACAAAGCAAAAATATTGCGAAAAAAAAGCACTGCGACCCATGCCGAAGTGCTTTGTTTTTTTTGAATTATATCTTATAAATCTTCGATGTGATTTCTATCGAATTTTGTGTCATGCGAAGGGAATTCGTTTCCTGAATCCCAAGCCGGATCGATAGTTCTCAAGACGCTGTTTCCGATCCTTTTCCATACAGATCTGGTCTCTGCTGGGATTGGTGTAGCCGGATCTTTTGTTTTGATTTCAATGATTCTCGAAACCTCACTAGAATAACCTTGATTGTAGATAAACTCAGGAGAAATAGTATCTTTCACACTAACTTCAGCATTAGCAGCAACTCCGGCAAAAAGGAACAAGCCCAAAACTACAAAATATTTCTTTAAATTCTTCATCTATAAACCTCGTATCTTATATTTAATATTATAGTATATTATTTTGAATATTTAGGCAAATCGTTTTTATAAAGCGTGATTCTCACTTTCGATTAAGGCCATCAATTCTGCCAAAATATCCTCTTCTTTGACTCTTTTTATAATTTCGCCCTTTTTAAAGATATAACCTTCTTTAATCGCACCTGCGACGCCGTAATCGGCATGCTTCGCTTCACCGGGACCGTTAACAGGACAGCCCATAACTGCAACGGTCAAGGGCTTATCAATGTTTTTCAAAGACTCTTCAACCTTTTTGGCCAAACTTATCAAATCAATCTGGCATCTGCCGCAAGTCGGGCAAGACACGAAATTTATGCCTTTTTGTCTGAGTTCCAAAGATTTCAAAATGGCAAACCCGGCCTCGATTTCTTCAACAGGATTTTCCGTCAATGAAACCCTTATCGTGTCGCCAATCCCTTCTGCGAGAAGAGTCCCCAGCCCGACAGAAGATTTTACCAACCCACCCTTGAGCGTGCCTGATTCAGTCACTCCAAGGTGCAAAGGATAATCAACTTTGTCCGCAATTAATCGGTATGCCTCAATCGTCGTCAAAACACTGCTGGATTTTAAAGATATTTTGATTTGGTCAAAATTATTGTCCTCAAGAATCCGAACATGCTCCATTGCGCTCATAACCATTTTTTCATGCAGCGGCAAGTCAAGTGCAGCAATATTCTTCTCCAAAGAACCTGAATTTATTCCGATTCGAATAGGCACAGAATTCGCTCTTGCCAAATCCACAACCTTTTTAACGTTTTCTTCTTTGCCGATGTTGCCGGGGTTCAAACGCAAAGCATCGATTCCGTTTTCGATACATTGGATCGCAAGGCGGTAATCAAAGTGAATGTCAGCAATTACTGGGATTTCCACCTGTTTTTTGATTTCCTTAATCGCCGCAGCAGCTTCTTTGTTCAAAACCGCAAGTCTGATTAATTCACAGCCTGCGTTTTGAAGTTCTTTGATTTGCGCAACGGTTTTTTGGACATCACGAGTGTCTGTGTTGCACATCGACTGCACTGAAACCGGTGCATCACCACCGATTTTTACATCGCCGATTTGAATTTGTTTTGAATATCTTCTTTTCATATAGTCAACTGACCCCGTTTTCAATAAGCCTACCAAGTCCGTGGGGTCACTTCTGCTTTATTCAAGCATCTGTCACCAAGTTAATTTTATCACCAAATTATTCTTTTGATGCAAACCAATCACATGATTCTTCACTACAAAACGCCTTTTCAAGGTCTTTCATAATGCTCTGGTGGGTCATTTCAAAAGTAATCGGGGTGATTGAAACCTTGTTCATACGAACAGCGTTGATGTCCGTACCGTCATTTTCGTCATATTCAATCAATTCACCTGCAAGCCAGTAATAAACTTTACCGCGAGGATCCATTCTTTTGTCATATTTGCTCGTAAACATTCTGGTTCCGAGTTTTGTGATTGCAATCCCGGAAACATCTTCTTCCTGCAAAGACGGGAAATTGATGTTCAAAATAGACTTTTGAGGGAAGTTAATTTCCTTGATTTTATTAACAAATTTCGCCATAAAATTTGCAGCAAAAGTAAAATTTTCAAGTTCGCTGCTCAACCCTGCCAAAGAAGTCGCAATCGCAGGATAACCAAGCATAGCACCTTCAAGCGCACAACTTACTGTTCCTGAATAGAGAATATCCGCACCAAGGTTGGGGCCGTGGTTTATGCCGGAAATAACCAAATCAGGCATTTCGTGTTCTTCCAAAATCGCACTCAACCCAATTTTCACACAGTCACCGGGTGTTCCTGTTGTGACCCAATTTCTTTTTGCACCGAATTTAGGCTCGAGTTCTTCAACCCTCAACGGAGTATGCAGTGTCAATGAATGCCCTGCGGCACTTCTTTCTCTGTCAGGTGCTATCACATAAACATTGTGTTCACAGCTTAGTGCTTCAGTCAGCGCTCTGATTCCGTTTGACATAATGCCGTCATCGTTTGAAATTAGAATATTCATTGCACACTCCTATTGGTCTCGCTACCTCATGAATACCCCCAAAATGGGTTTTTTAATCATGTTTCTTATTTATAGCATTTATTAAACCGGCGAACAAGGGGTGAGGATGTTCGGGACGAGACTTGAATTCCGGATGAAACTGACAAGCTACGAACCAGTCATTTTTCGGATACTCAACAATCTCACACAACTGACCGTCAGGAGACATGCCTGAGAACACAAGCCCTGCGTCTTCGATTTGTTTCTTAAATTCGTTGTTAACCTCATATCTGTGACGGTGACGCTCGGAGATTGTTTTCACTTTTCCGTAGGCTTCGTAGGCTTTTGTTCCTTTTGTCAAAACACAGTCATATTTGCCCAAACGCATTGTTCCGCCCATGTTTTCGATATTTTTTTGTTCAAGCATAATATCGATAACAGGATGAGGAGTGTTTTCGTTGAATTCCATTGAGTTTGCGTCTTTCAAACCGACAACGTTTCTTGCATACTCAATCACTGCACACTGCATGCCAAGGCACAAGCCCAAGAAAGGAAGATTGTTCTCACGGGCATATTTGATTGCGTTCAACTTGCCCTCAATCCCTCTGATACCAAACCCGCCCGGCACAACCAAGCCGTCAACATCTTTTAAGATTTCAGCAGTTTTTGCCATGTCGGTACATTCCTCAGAAGCAATCCATTTTATGTCGATTTTTGCGTCTTGGGCATAACCTGCGTGCTTTAACGACTCAACAACAGAGATGTATGCGTCTGAAAGGTTTGTATATTTCCCTGCAATCGCAAGTGTAAAAGTCTTTTTCGGATTTTTGATTTTCTCAACAAGCTTCGTCCAAGATTCCAAATTCGGTTTTTTGTCCAGCAATTGAAGCCTTTGCAAAACGACATGCGCCATGTTTTGTGCCTCTAAAGCCAGAGGAACTTCGTAAATCGACTTCATGTCTTTGCACTCGATAACCGCATCCGTAGGCACTGAACAGAACAAGGCAAGCTTTTCTCTCTCTTTTTTCGAGATAGATTTTGTCGTTCTGCAAACCAACATTTCAGGCTGAATCCCGTAACTTCTTAAGACGGAAACGCTGTGCTGGGAAGGTTTTGTTTTGAGTTCGCCTGATGTCGGCAAATACGGAATCAAGGTCACGTGGATAGAAAGACTGTTCCCGAATCCTGCTTCCGTTCTGAATTGTCTGATTGACTCAATGAAAGGAAGACTTTCGATGTCACCGATGGTTCCGCCAACTTCCGTGATGAGGAAATCAGGTTTGAACTGTGCTGCGGCTTTTTTTATTCTCGCTTTGATTTCGTTTGTAATGTGAGGAATGGTTTGTACAGTAGCCCCAAGATATTCACCTTTGCGCTCTTTTTTGATAACCGTTTGATAAATACTTCCTGAAGTGACATTGTTTACACGGCCGAGCGAAGTATCCGTAAATCTTTCGTAATGTCCAAGGTCTAAGTCAGTTTCAGCACCATCGTCTGTAACAAAAACCTCTCCGTGCTGGAAAGGGCTCATTGTGCCCGGGTCAACGTTTATGTATGGGTCAAATTTTTGGATAACAACAGAAAACCCTCTTGCTTTGAGAAGCTTCCCGAGCGAAGCGGCAACGATACCTTTGCCCAATGATGAAACTACACCGCCTGTTACGAATATAAACTTTGTTGTCATTTCTTTCCCCATTCTTTTTTATGTTTGCTATTTTCACGTTCAAAGTTAAAAAGCCTAGAGGTTAGTGCCTCTAAGCTTTTAGTGTTTTTAATTTATTTTCGGGACCCTGAAGAACCCGTCCTCTTTGGAAGGCGCGTTGGCCATAAGTTCCTCTTTGGTCTGTTCCGACACGACCACATCCTCTCGCATAACATTCACGACAGGAATCGCATGACTCATAGGTTCAACACCGTTCGTATCGACTTTGTTCATTTGTTCCACATATTTCAAAATGTCGCCGAGTTGTTTTGAATATTTCTCTTTTTCTTCTTCCGTAAGTTCAAGTCTGGCGAGTTTTGCGACGTGTTCTACATCTTTTATGGTAATCATTTCTTACTCCGTCAAGTCTTATTTATTATTATTTGTATCATGATTGTGTCATTTTTTCCACGTTTTTTTAAGCATTATTACTTCACAAGATGTTAAGAAATATTAACAAATATCATGTTGTTTTGAAGAATAAGGCAATTATTTAAAAAAGAAATACTTTATATAAGTAAGGGATAAAGGGATTCAAATTTTATAGGGAGAATAAATTATGGCAGTTGGACCAAGAGATTACATCGATCAGTTATTAGTGAAAAAGTATGCGGACGAAAAAGTTGATAATCCGCAAATCGCAAAAATGGTTGAACCTGAGAAAATGCTCAATGCGATGGGCGACTTCTCGAATATGCACAGAACGATGTTCGGATTGCAGAATCGACTTAGTAACTTCTGCGCGGATTTGAACGCAAAATGCGCTCATTACAAAAGTCCGAGAATGATTCCGGCTTAGCCTGTCTAATAAGGGCGAATTGTGTTAAAATTGCCCTATGAAAAAAGATTTACAAACAAAAAAACTGATTCTCGGTTCACAATCACCGAGACGCCACTCTCTCATAAAAAAGATTAACGTCGATTTTGATGTCGTTGAACCGGATTTTGATGAAAAGCTGGACTCGGACGATTTCAGCGACGAAAAAATCAAATCCCTCTCTTTTCAAAAAGCACTCTCTATAATTGAAAAACACAATCCCGAAAATAGCCTCGTGATTAGTGCCGATACCGTCGTTATTTTGAACAATAAAATACTCGGAAAGCCAAAAGATGAAGCCGATGCAATCGAGATGCTCCGTGCATTGAGCGGCAACACCCACTTTGTGGCAACAGCTGTCACGGTTTTTGACTCGGATTCAAAAAAATCCCTGACCGAAATCGTGAAAACCTTTGTCACGTTTCAAAAGCTTGGTGACTCTCTGATTTCGGATTACGTAAAAAACTTTAAACCGCTCGACAAGGCCGGCGCCTATGGCATACAAGAAATGGGCGAAGAGTTTATAAAAAGCGTTGACGGATGTTTGGACAATGTAATCGGGCTGCCTGTTGGAAAGCTTCGTGAAATGCTCGCAGAGTTCAATCTTCAAGAAAATTCTTAAAAATCTCATGCCCGTATTCGCTCAAAATCGCTTCAGGATGGAACTGAACGCCAAAAAGCGGATATTTTTCATGCTCCAAGGCCATAATCAAGCCATCGCTGGTTTTCGCTGTAATTTTTAACTGAGAATTAACCGAGTCGGGCTTCACAATCAGAGAATGGTAGCGTGTCGCCAAAAATCCCTCAGGCAGTCGGTGGAAAATCTTGCCTTTATTTTCTGTGAAAAAAATCCGAGAAACCTTTCCGTGGCAGGGATTTTTATCTTTGATAATTTCCGCTCCGAAAAATTGTGCAATGCACTGATGTCCGAGACAGACTCCGAGAATTTTCTTGGTTTTGTGAAACTTTTTGATTACATCCATTGAAATGCCTGCCTCGTCCGGAGTACCCGGCCCCGGAGAAATCAAAATACGCTCAAAATCCATTTTCAAAAGTTCATCAACTGTAATTTCATCGTTTCTGAAAACTCTCGGTTCAACCCCGAGTTCTCGCAGGTATTGAACAATGTTGTAAGTAAAAGAGTCGTAATTGTCTATTAGAATCATTTCAAAAAAACCTCCGTAACGCCTCTAACGGAGTTTATGCAGAAGATTTTTTGTGCATTTTTAAAATCTTTTTCATAAAGAATTTTCTCCTCACAAAGCCCTTCGTTAAGCATTTTTTGACGAAAAATCCCATTCAAAAGACCGCATGACAAAGGAGGAGTGAAAAGCTTACCGTCAATTTGAAGAACAATGTTTGAGCGCGCGCCTTCTGTCAATTCCCCCTTTTCATTAAAGAAAATCTCGTCAAAAATTTCTCCGTTTTTTATCTTGGAAAAACTTTTTTCAAAATGCGGACGGTGAGTCGTTTTGTGTTGAAGAAAGATATTTTTGCTTTGGACAGTTAAAGGAGAAACTGTTATAAAGTTCGTTTTGGCTTCTTCAAAAGGCAAAAACTCTGTCTCAACATTCCCGTCAAAATCGGAAAGAACCCTCAAAATCGAATCGCCTTCTGTTTTTAAAGGCATTTTTTTTATTAAATTCTCAAATTTAAACCCGAAAAACTCAGCTGTTTTTTCCATACGTTCAAGATGTTTTTGGAAGTGCAAAACTTGACCGTTCTCGACTTTCATCGTCTCTAATATTCTAAATTCCGGCTTCAAAAAACCTGCTTTTGTGACAGTTTCTTCCCATTCATCTTTTGCCTCAGAATCCCATACAATCGCCCCTCCAACCCTATAACGATAATTCTTTTCTGCATGAGTTTTTTGCAGAATCCTTATCGGCACACTAAAAACAGCTTTTTGAGGAGTAATAAATCCTATCGCTCCACAATAAATGTCTCGTTTTCCAGACTCGACTCTATCGATAATATTCATTGTACTGATTTTCGGTGCGCCTGTAATCGAGCCGCAAGGAAAAATTGCCTCAAAGATATCATAGAAGGATGTTCCGCCTTTTAGTGTTGCACAAACCTCTGACGTCATCTGGTGAAGGGTTTTGTGGGTTTCAATTTCGAAAAGTTTTTCAGCTTTCACCGTGCCTGTTTTCGCGATTCTACCAAGGTCGTTTCTCAAAAGGTCCACAATCATAACATTTTCTGCACGATTTTTTTCGTCGTTTTTCAGGAATTCAATGTTTGAAACATCCTCCTGCGGAGTATTTCCTCGTTTTACAGTGCCTTTCATCGGCTTTGTGCGAATATTTAAAGATTCTCTTTCCAATTCAAAAAACAGTTCGGGCGAGAACGACATCAAAGTTTCGTATTCGTTATTTATAAAAGTATTGTATGGAGTTTTTTGGCGAGACAAGAGGCTTTCATAAACATTAAAAGCCGGTTCATCTGTCGAAATCTCCCAGTCATAAGTGTAATTAACCTCGTAAGTATTTCCGTTTGAAATTTCGTTTTTTATATCTAAAACAGCTTTTTTGTACTGTTCATAAGAGATTTGAGGCCGTGCATCAAGGAAAATTTCTTTTTCAAAACAAGGTTTGTATGCCTCAAATTCATCATAAATCTCAAAATACAGAATTGGCAGTGCCGAAACAAAATCCTTCCCCGCCAAAATCTCTTTCGCATCGTATCGGACATACCCAAGTGCGTATGCGGATTTCGTCAAATGTTCAAGCTCATCGAAAGCTTTTTTGAGGCTTTTCCCATCAAAAGCCTTCAAAATTCTTGTCGGTTTTTTAAAAGACATTTCTGAATAAATTTGCATACGATTAGAATATCAAAAAATCATTTTTTTTGATTCACAGATTTTTCATAATAAAAAAGCCCCCAATCAATTAAGATTGAGGGCTTAAATAATATTTCATTAAATTGTTCTCACAAACTTTTCAAGGTCTCTGAGCCTATTGAGCCAGCCTTGCAAAAAGATCTTTTGGTTTCCGTATTTTGCGAATTCTCTGTATTTCGCTTCTCTTGCAGAAATAAACTTTTCAGTGTCGCACCAGTTTGCAGCGCGCAAAAATTCGTTTGCTCTCGACAAACCCATATTGACAGCTGTGTCAAATGCCAATACCGCAAAGCGGGATGACATTTTGTCACATCCTGCGGGTATCCAGTAGTTTGAGTAATAAATTACCTCCGTTTCTTCTTTTGTGATGAGTTTTACATCACGGCTCAAAAGCCCCTTTGACTTGAGCCAATTGTTATAGGTGGATTGAGTAATCCCTTTATTCGTTGCCCCTCCTTTGTCATGGGGGTTGTTGACGTAACCGCCCTCCCATTTCAAGACAAAAGCCAGCGCTCGTTTAAATAAATTATCCATCGTTATTTTCTTCTCCCATAAAAAATCTAGTGCCGCTGAACAATACTGATTAAAAGGTTTTTAACCTCGTTCACATTCTGGTCGATTTTTTCGATTCGATTTTCCAAACTTGCCCTGTTGTCACGATAAGTTTGAAGAGAAACGTAATTGTCAGAAATATGTTCCATAAATTCTGATTTCGTTTCAGAAAGCTGTTCAGGAGTGACAAAGATTTTGTGCTGGAGAAGAAAAACAATCAAAACAATAATGATTGGTGCATATTCAAGTATCTTTTCCATTTTCTGTCTCTTTCAATTGTGTTTTTTGAAACTTTCGCACAGACGAGCAAAACGCAGCCTGTCGGCGAAAGTCATATCTTGTTTGTACCTTTGTGCAAGTTCAATAATGTTCTCGGCAATGTTTGTTGCTTTTTTGTAGTCCTTTTTATCTTTGATAATTTCGATCGTAGGCTTTTGTTCAACCTCGACTGTTTTGTATTCAAAAAGCTTTGCAAACATAGTGCTGATGGACGCAATCGCCTCAGCAATTCCACCGAACATTATGCCTCCCCCCCGTTCACTTTTGAACCTGATTCTTCATTGATTAGAATGTTTATCAAACCGATTATGCCTAATGCACACGCAATAATCGCATCTGCCAATTCAGGCTTCAACACCACCCCAAAGGCCGCCAACACTGAAAACAAACCCTTGTACGTGCTTGACTGACTGAGGTATTTAAAAACGGTTTCGAAAAGTTTTTTCATTTTTACCTTCTTTCTTTTTAATACTCAATTATTATTTCGGCCAATTCTTCAATAGTGGACGCCGCTTCCACTGATTCAAACAACTGACCTGTTTTAAATTCAATTCCGGAAACAACAGCCGTAGCTTCGCTGCACAAGGAAACAAACTCCGCAACACTCAATTCCACGGGTTTGTAATCATAGTCGAGCCAAACAATTTTGTCCTGTTCGCTCAAATTTTGGGCAGGGATTTGTGTTGCCTGAAACAAAAGCCTGGTCTGCGCCCTGTCATCACAATCGAAACGCTCGTTATTGAAGACTATTCCGGCTTTGAAGGTTTTCTCTTTTTCAACATTAATTTCTTGAATTTTTGATTTTTTTGCCTCTTCAAGCCTCTGTTCATACGCCTTTTGAGGACACTTCTCCGTTATATACCACTGGTTGTCAATTTCGGACTGCAAAACATCCATTTGGCTCATACCGATTGATTCATAAAAGCCGGAATCTGTTCCGATTCCGACTTCACATAGTCCTGTTTGTTCGTTTATTATTTTTGCGTATTTTATCATTAGTTTGCTCCTTTCAGTGGGTAGAAAATACAGTCTGAACCTGTTTTGTCATAAGTTATTTTGTCACCTTTAGAGATAAAGAAAGTGTATGAATAATAAGACACCGTGCCAAAATATCCACCCGTTCCGATTTTTACACCGTTGATGTAAGGAGATGCAGACTCTGTATTTTGGCTATTTGAGGTTCGATAATATACCATACCGTCTGATTCTGCGGTCCAGCCTGTTAATGCAGTCGGTTTTATCACACCTGCGCTATAATCAGGCATTCCCCAGTTTATCGACATATCTTTAAAAGCTTGAGACGGCGTTGCGTTTGACAAATCCTTGTCCGCTTTCAATTGCAAATCAGAAAGCACCTGCCCAACATCGATTAAACTCTCATTTGTCAATGTTTTTCCGACTTTGTAATAAAGCAATTTTGTGGAAGACGGCGGCTGGACTGATTCTGAGTTTCCGTAAATCGGGCTTGATAGTGATGCGTCAAGAGACCTAGAACCCGCAGATTGACCAGTAGCCTGTAATGTTATTGCACTAGAGACAGTTTTAAAGTAAAAGGCACCATTAATCAACCCATTCTCTAAAGTATTGATACGTCCTATATCACCTGTAATATTCGGCAAGCCCGCTTCATTAAACTGATTCACATTGTTCGTATCAGCGCTGAATTGTGCAAACCAATTATTTCTCGGCAGATAGAATTGATTGTTCACAGAATCCAAAATGTAAAAATCAGCGACTCCTGTTGTACCGAAAAGCTGGTCAACCGCGCTTTTTTGTGAAACATCAGCAATAAATCTTCCGTCAAAAGTCTTTTTGCAAGTGATTCCGCGATATTCCCATTCAATTCCGTCGTTGTAAAGGGACTTAATCTTGTTCACTGCATCAGGATAGGTCATCGTTATGCAAGAGCCTTGTAAAGCCCAGCCGATTGCCTCATCGCCTGTTAAAACATGATCAAATGCCATTGATGTGAATAGGGGCAGTGAATCGCCCGGGTTGTTTTCATATTTCAAATGCATCAAACATTCATTAAGAACATCCGTATCACACATTGAAACATCGTGGATGGTTGGATTGTCCGTCCACTCATAATTATTTATAGTCATATTAATTCCTTCTTTCCTAAATTATTAATAGCCCTTCGCTCTCAAACTGAATTTACACGTGGTCAATTCACCTGCATTCGTGTAAGCCTTCAAAAGGGCATATTTATTAGTTTTTTCACAAACGACGATATAAGCATTTATGTCGTCGTTAACGGTTGCCACTATGGATGGTGGCTTTATAAAGTCATATTCAACAGTCAAACCCTCAGGATCTTCAATAGCCAATTCCAAATCAATATCCTTGTCCGGCACATCGACCGAAACACTAAACTGAGAGAGGACATTTCCGACGCCGTTTAAAGATTCCAAAGTCACTTTAAACTTGCAGTATCTGAATGTATAAGTCCCCGGGTTTACTATTTTCCAAGGAGTATAAGTTTCACCGTCTTGGGAATAGGACCATTCAATCAAAGTATTGTTCTGGGGGTCTGATGTAATCGTTTGATAGTCAAAACTGACAATCGATTCTAAACAAGCACCAATGTCATAAACTTGGCTTTCATAAACCCCTTTGGGTTCAACTTCCGTTCCCCAAAAACCACTTTTGGAATAATAAGTTCCTTTATTTTTCCAAGTCTCATTTAAGCTTTTCCAAAGAATATTTTTTGATTTAAGCTTAATCGTATTACGATAGGCTTTTAAGGTCTCTTCCATTGAGCCTGAAATATCTTCGAGAACGTTTATTTTCACGATTTGATTAACACTCGGGATGCTATCCACGCTGATTAAATCGAATGCAGCATTTTTCGAATAGTTGTATCCATTAAATGCCTTTATCCAAAATTTAAACAGTCCGCACGTCTGAATCGCCATTGAAAAGCGATTTTCTGTCAGTCTTGACCTGATAATGCTTCCGCTTTCCCATGTTTCGCCCACGCGAATTTCGTAAGTTTCGTTGTTGTTTAAACTGTCTTGCCAAACGAAATTAAACAGGTTATTAGCCTGAACAACGTTAAAATTCAAAACATCATCAGGTTCTGCAGCAATATCTGTCAACGTGCTGACAAGCACTCTCGGCTCTTTGCTGCCTAATTCGTCAGAATAAAGCCTTTCGTCATAAGTCCTCCAATTCACTTCGAAAACTCCGTCGTTGCTGTCAACGACGCTTGTGACTTTGACTTTGTATCGTTCGAGACCCATCAACAAACTGTCAATCATAATAACGTCCCCAACCTCAAGATCGTAGGCTTTGTAGTCTGTCTTAAACGCCCCAAAGTAAGGCTGGATGCGCTTTGCGTTGACATAATACCACGCCAAGCGGCTTGCCTGCTGGAAATTCGTACAACTGTAGATGTTTACACTGTGTTCAATAGGGACTCCGTCACGATACTCCGGAATTTCAGCAGTTGCCTCAACTTTTTGCCATTCATGGTCGGGTGAAACATAGGTGCATTTCAATATGTCGTAATGCTCCTCCTTAGGTATTGTTTGGAATGTTTCCGAACCTTTGACAATGTCATTTGCTGAGAAAACCTTACTCACAAATTCAGGCTTGTCGATTTTGAACTGGAGTCGTCCTTCTTTCAAGAACAAACCGCCTCTGCATGAGCGATAAATCTCGTCTATTAATGTTCTTGCCGAAGTTTGAGCGTCGAAAATCATGTTAAATGTGAATCT
>CAZIVG010000030.1:0-12868 GCA_964542595.1 uncultured Muribaculaceae bacterium
TTATTGATGTCCCATTTTAAAAAAAGAGAAAATTCAAGTCATTGCACAATCGATTACTTCAAAAGAATTATAGAAGATTTTGAAACAGTTTAGTGAAGCCCTTTTTCTGAGAAAATGTCAAAGCAAAAATCGTTTCCGCTGGAAAACAGCCTGTCATCGTGGTTTTTGAGTTTCAGTTCCATCGCGTATTCAATGGATTTGTTGTTTCCGTCAATTTTCTTTATGCCTGAAGATCCTCTCTTCGTTGCAAAAGAAGAAAGTGCTTCCTCAAAATCCCTCATGTAGCCAACACATAACGGGAACTTGTATTTATCGAGAATTGCTCGTTTTGCTTTCGGTGAAATGCTTGCGACAATAGGTTCTGCAAGGTTTTCGGACAGGCCCGTCAGGACTTTTGTTTCTGCGTTTACATAATCGTTTTCGATGATGTGTTTGAAAATGGTTTTTTCGCCGACATCTTTTGTGTTGAACAATTCTATGAATTTTGAAATGTAATTTCTTTCGTTTTCATCCAAATCAAGATAATCATCGAGTTTGCATAAATATCTCACAGCCGAGTCTTTGTCTGTGCCGCTTTTTTCCATTATTTTTGTAAGAAGTTCACTGTTTTTCGCAAACTCGAGGCTCTCAGGGAAATTCTCAACGATTTCGGAATTTATAAGATATTTTCCCGCTCTGTCGATTGTATCTGTTTTGCTTTGCGCGTCGCCTTCTTTTGCGAAAGAAAGGGCTTTTTGATAAAGCGGATTTGTTTCTCTTTTTGCTTTGTAGTGGTTGAATGTTTCCCATCTGAAAATCGATGATTCAAGTTTTTCTGAGTTTACAATGCTGCCTTTGTCCGGTTTTATGTTTTTCTGAATAATTTCCATAACAAACTCGGCTTTCTCAATCGCTTTCACATCGAGGCTTTCGGGTCTGTATTTTGCACAAATGTTTGCGACGTTGTTCATGTTATTCATGTACAAAACGTCTATCAAATCATCAAACCTGCTTTTTAAAGAGTTCAGTTCAAAAGCTCTTTGCTGATGGAGTTTGAGTTTTTCCGCCGCTTTCTTTTTCTCAATTTCGTTGAGTCGTTCGGTTTCTTTTGGGGAAATCCCTTCTTTTCTGATGGTCTCAATCGCTTGTTGGCAAGTCTTTTTGCCATCATTGACATTGTCCATTTCTTTCAGGAATTTTATCAAACATTCTTTGTCTTCAGGGGTGAACTTACAAGTGTCAAAGGCAATGATTTTTTCGAGTAGTTCCTCGCTTGACCCCGATTCTTTCCCTGCAAACACTGCCAAACGTGCGCGAAGTTCGTTTACATCAAAACTCTCATAATTCCTTTGGGCATCATGAAGTGTTTTGGAGGAATTCATCATCGCTTTGATTTTTTCAGACATTTTTTCGAATTTGTATTCGTTTTGCTGGAGTGAAGACAATGTCAAATCGGTGCCGTTAATCGGGTAACTTATTTCGTTGAACTTTTTACCCTCGAGGTAATGCTTTCTCAGGGTGCTCAAAACAAAATCATCAAAATCAACCGAAAGCATTTTTATATCTGAAATATTTAAGTCTGCGACATTCTTTTTGCGAATCTCGGGGATTGCTGAGAATGTTCCTGTTTGCTTGAGTTGCAGGAATTTAGCGGCAATTGTTTTGTGCGTTTCTATTGCAACATGTTGGTAGAGCGGTCTCCAATCAATCCCGCTTCCTTTAAAAGTTGCTTCTAGAATCTCTTTTATTTTTTTATCCGAATGCTGAAAAATTTCGTCTTTTGATCCGTGACCGCATAATTCATCAAACTTTTTGAAAAAGTCTCTCGTCAAAACGCTTTCTATTTTTTTTGCGATAACTTTTTCGGGTCGTTGCGGGATTTTTATGTTCGGGAAAATCTCTTTTAACTCATCTACGGAGGTTATTTCCTTCAATTTTGAATAATATTCATCAAAAACTTTGTGCAAGTCGAAATTATCTTCGCTGATTGCTGATTTGAATTTGTTGATTAGTTTGTAATCAATTCTTTCGTCTTTTTGTTTAGGTGCGGCAGCGGGCTTTTGTGACACTTTTTTCTTTTCGAGAATTGCCCATTCTTTCTTGAGTTGGTTGCTTCTGTTGAGTTTTTCTTGATTGGTCATTGTTCTGTCGTTAACTAATTTTTCGAGTTCTTCAACAATTGCTTTTTTGCGCTCAGCCTTTCTTCTTAAGGCGTTTAGAGAACGGCTTAAGTTGCTTATGAGTGATTCAATAAACCCTTCTTGGGTAGATTCGGTTTGTAAAAGGTCCTCAAAAACCCTGAGTAATTTGGCTTTTTCTGCTTCGATATTTATTTTTCGGACATTCGAGACCTTGACGTTGTGAAGTCCTTTGAATGCAACTGCAGAAACTTTTATAGGTAAAGATGCCGCATTTTGCTTAAAAGCCGCAGCAGGCATCTGGGTGGGGGCGGCTGTTCCAAAAGACTGTTCGTCACTTTTGTTGTTTTGAGAATATTTTTGAAAGTATGGTTTGTTAAAACTTGTGATTTGCATTGATTACCCCTTGTACAGGAAAGAAGCACTGTGAAGGGATTTTTTTGCCTGATTAATTGTAAAAAATTACAAATTTTTACAATAATTACAGCCCAAAAGGCCTACTCAGCGAGTCCTTGTCTGAAGCATTATTAAGTTTTGTAACGTGCCGAAAGTAAGGCTATAACTCAATCGTGACATGCTTTTGCATGATTTTTTCTTTAAAAAGGCAATTTCTGTTCACGAAAATTTTTTATATAAGTAAGGAACGAGGAATCAAAAAAGACGCAACAGTCTTTATCGTTTAGAGGAATTAGATATTAAGAATTATTAGGGGAAAAACTATGGGAAACGGAATCGCATTAGCAGGAACATCTTTAAGTCCTTGGTCATATTCTTTATTTCCGGGCGTTACAGGCTCAAACATCACTTACCCGAGTGATTCTGCATCTATCTGGAATGACAAACAGCTTTTCAACTTCGATAGCGATGCCAACAGACTTTTGAACGGTTCAACAGCTCTTTGCCAGCAATTGATTCCTGCAATGGACAAATGGTACGCAGATGTAGCTGCAACTTTCCAAAAACTTATGATGAGCATCCAAAGTGGAAACTCAACAGTAAAAGTAGATAATAAAACTGACAATCTTGACAGCACAGGCAAACTCAAAGAAGGTCAAATCCTGAATGAAATCACCAAAATGGGTTCAGGTGCTTCTACAAAAGACAGAATGGGCGTAGAAGTCACATTCAAAGATAAAGACGGAAATGAACAAAAAACTACTCTTCTTCGCAGAGTCATCTCTCTTCTTAACGATTACAGATTGAACCCTGACAAAGCTGAGTTGACAAAAGAAAACTATGAAAAAATCTGGTCGATTGCTGAAACTTATGCAAAAACAGGCGATTTGAGCACCGATGATTACAAAACTCTCTTAGAAATTGCAAAAAATCCCGGCACATCTGTTTCCGGTAAAAAAGAAGATAAAGACGAAAAAGTCGTAACTCCTGCTTCTGATGAAGCAAACGCAAAGAAAACAGGTGAAACAGGCGCAGTCTTCAAACAAGGCGTTAACGCTGCGGTTGACGGATACAAAAACGGCTTAATCGGCTGGGGCACAAAATATGAGCAACTCGATGCCGGTCAGGCAGAAGTCAACGCTGACAACGTAGTTGAAGTTTATGACGAATACTACAAACAAGTTGGTATCAATCAAGGCGAAACACTAATCGATTCAATCTACAACGATTTTGATAACTGGACAGACGGCGTTTTCACAAGCGGAAGCGGGTCAAGATTCACAGCAATCTCTGACAAACTCGCAGAAAGAGCGAACAATCTGATTGAAAAATACGCTGAAAAATCAGGATTGACTGAAGCTGATGTCGAAGCATTCAAAAATGATATCGGCTCTGTTAACCAAGACAACTATGGCAGCAAAAAACAATTCCTCAGCGACACATTCAAAAACTTTGTAGCAAAAATCAAAGGCGCTGAAGCTAAATTGGTTAAAGACGAAAAAGATGCAGCAGAAAAAGCTAAAGCAGACAAAAAATAATAATTTAAAGCAAATATAATTTTATTCCTCGGTTTATAATTAGGTATGGTAGGTTTTTAAGGGCACATCAAGTGCCCTTTTGTTTTGCTTTGAACGTCGCTTTCTTGTTGAACTTTTCTATTAGTGCGCTCGTTCCGTCAATTTGCTCTTTAGCGAGTTCTATACTTTTTAACCTCGAGTAGTCAGGATTTAACAGGCCTTTTGATTGTTTGACAAGCGTTTCAGATATAACCAGCGGGTACCACTCGTAATTTCTTAGCGTGCCGTTGTTTATTAAATTAATGACAAAATCCAAGTATTTCTGTGCGTTTTCAGGCATGGACGGGTGCTCTTTGACCCATTCGTCGAGCGGAATGCTTCGTCTGGAGTTGTTGCATTTTGCACATTCAACGATATAGTTGTTTTGGGCACTCGCACCGCCTTCAGATTCGGGTTTTACGTGCTCTTTTGTCGCGATTGCTGTGATGAGGAGTCGTCTTGCGATGTCATAAGAGTTTGCGTGTTCATAAATCTGAGTAGTCTCGTTCTTTTTGATTTTTCCGGAATATTTTACAATGAAGGCATTTTTGTTGTTTGTTGATTTTGGAAGCTTTTCGGCCAGTTCTCTGGCCTGTCTTGCGATATCTTTTTCGGGCAAAGTGTCTTGGAGTTTTGCGATTTCTGCTATTAACATCTGCCTCTTAAACGGGTTTTCTTTGTTGTTGTCAATGATAATTTTGCGCGCGTTTGTGGTTATTTTCCTTATTTCTAAAAATGAAGAATAAGGTAAATTATTCGAAAGTTTATCGATTCCGTCGATGATTTTAAACTCTTTTATAACCAGTCTTTTCAGATATTCCGGTCTCATCAAAACAAGAACTTCTTGAAGGTTTTTGTCGGGGTTTTTTAATCCAACCTCTCGAATCGCCTTGTATGTGGCTCTTTCTGACTCTTGCATATAGTTTTCGTATTTGTCTAAAATCTCAAAACTCTTTACGCAGCTTTTTGAAAACATTTCAGGCTTTAGTTTTGCAAACTCCCTTGCGTTTAGAGTCGTTCGACCGCAGCACGCGCAGGGAACGTCTTGGACTCCGAGCATCATAAACGTTTTATCAAGTTCTTTTTGGGTAAGTTTTTTGAGTGGTGGCGGGCCGTTCGAACGAAAACTTACAACATCAAGACTTTTAGACGGTGCAAAACTGTCTCTGGAATCTACCGCTGAAAAGGAAGCTTTTTGAGTTGCGAGAGTGACTTTTCTTGGAATATTGAAATTCGGCGTAATTCTCATGATGATGGCAGAAAACTTGTGAAAGAATTTTTTTGCTAGTATTTTTAGAGACCAATATATTTCATTTTCCTCGCTCGGTTCACTCTCGTGTCACAGGCGTCGAAAAATATAATATATTGGTCTCTTTTAAATTTCCCTCAACTCCAAAAAAGAAACCGTCTTTTGGCAAAGACGGCAATTTTCATCATGGAGAAAAGGAGTGGAAGAGAAAGTATAAAGAGAATTGGCTACAGGTTAATAATTCCCGTGTTGTGATATCTTTAACATATACATAATATATATTTACATTTTTTTACATAATTTCTCAAAATGTGCTAGAATAAACACTGTGTTTAAACAAAAAAGAGAATGAGAATTATGGGACAAACGATTGCTGAAAAAATAATTTCAAAACATGCCGGCCACGACGTAAAAGCAGGCGAACTCTGCATCGCGAAAGTCGATGTTGCCGCTGTCCAAGATGGAACAGGTCCGTTGATGGTTCAGGAATTTAAAAAACTTGGCAAAGAAAAACCGAAAAACCCCGAACGTTGCATTCTTTTTATCGACCACGCTTCACCCAGCCCGAGAAAAGAACTCTCAAACTCTCACATGGTTTTGAGAGAGTTCGCGAAAGAAACAGGTGCAATCCTTTCTGAGACAGGCTGTGGCGTCTGCCACCAAAGGCTCGTCGAGTCTTATGTGAACCCGGGTGAAATCCTCGTTGGCGCGGATTCTCATACTTGTACTTCAGGTGCGTTGGGTGCGTTTTCGACAGGCATGGGGTCAACAGATGTGGCCGTGGCAATGGCTTTGGGCAAAACATGGCTGAAAGTTCCTGCTACATTCAAAATCGTTGTCGAGGGCGAGTTTAAAAAAGGAGTTTATGCAAAAGACTTAATCCTCCACTTGATTGGCCTAATCGGGGCAGATGGGGCGACATACAAGGCTTTGGAGTTTCACGGCTCGACTGTCGAAAATATGACGATGGCGGACCGCTTTACACTTGCGAATATGGCTGTTGAGGCCGGTGCGAAGGCGGGATTGTTCGTTACAGACGAAAAAACAAAAGCTTATTTAAAAGAAAGAGGCCGCGAGGACAAATTTGTTGTTGTTGAGCCTGACTCTGACGCAATTTACGAGCGTGTGATAGAAATCGATGCTTCAAAACTCGAGGCGACTGTTTCTTGTCCTCACACGGTTGATAATACCGCTTTGGCAAAGGATTTGGGCGATGTGAAGGTTAATCAGGTTTTCCTCGGAACTTGCACAAACGGCCGTATCGAAGATTTGAGAATTGCGGCTGAAATCCTTAACGGAAAACAAATTAACCCCGATGTCAGATTTCTCGTCGTTCCTGCATCGAAAGATGTCTATAAACAGGCTGTGGAAGAGGGCCTGATGACGATTTTGCTTGACGCGGGAGCACAGATTTTGGGACCCGGCTGCGGCCCTTGCGTTGGGGTTCATGCCGGAATCCTCGGTGACGGAGAGGTTTGTCTCGCAACCCAAAACAGAAATTTTCAGGGCAGAATGGGTAACACGAAAGGGTTTATCTACCTTTGTTCACCTGCTGTTGCCGCCCAAAGCGCGATTACGGGTTTTATAACAGAACCTGCTTAAGTTTGCGATATAAAGATTTTATTAAATTATCGTTTGTTTTATTGACATGAGAAAAAAATAAAAATACTATAAAATCGGACTAGTCCAAAACAAACTTTTTTTCATAAGGAAAACTAAAGTGACCCCTTGGACTTGGTGAGCCGTAGTTAATCGGAGTCAGTTGACTGTATAAAACATGTGTAGAATCGGTGCAATAAAATCTAAAAAATACCTTCACCCCGTGAAGGCGCTGGAACTTATGCGTTCACAGCAAAAAGGACACGACAATTCGGGCTTTGCTTTCGTGATGCAGGATTTGGGCGGAGTATTTGAAAATTACAAGGAACTTCCCACACTTTCAATGGCGTGTACGAACGAGGGAATGCATATTGCTGAGGCGATTTTGCACAACATCGGATTTGTTCGTGTAATGCAATGGTCGCCGGACGTTAACAACAGCGATGAGGGGCTCAATATCGAACCGATGCCCAATTACGTTTTCGAGGTTTTTAATTATCCGCGCTCTTACAAATATGCGCCGAAAGAGGAAAAAGAGGCGCTGCTTTTGGACACGCGTTTGAAGCTTCGAAAAGCACTCGAGGAGGCTGATGAGGGTTTTGTTTATTCTTTTTGGCCTGATTTGCTGATGTTGAAAGAGATTGGCGACCCGAGAGATATCGGGACTTATTTCGGCCTGTGGAAGGAAAATGACGAGTTTTGTGCGAAAATTATTACCGCACAATGCCGCCAAAACACAAATTACGACATCGTCCGCTATGCTGCTCACCCGTTCTTTTTACAGGGTTACACGGCTTTGGCTAACGGTGAAAATACGTTTTATGAAAAAAACAGACTGTTCCAGAAAAAACTTCATAGGGGATATATCGGCTTTGAGAGCGATTCTCAGTGTTTTTTGTACACTTTGCATTATGTGAACAAAATCCTTAAATGGCCTTTAAAATACTTTAAACATGTGATTACGCCTCTGCCTTACGATGAAATCCAAAAACGAAAAGACAGCGAAGTTTTGTTGAAAATGAAAGCGTCATTGGCTCATCTTGAGGTTAACGGGCCGAATTCGATAATCGCTGTAACGCCTGATGGAACAATGTTTACGACATGCGATTCAAAAAAGCTGAGACCTGTTGTGGTTGGAAAAACCGATGACACTGTGATTATCACGTCTGAGGTTACGGGGATAAACGACATTATGCCGGAAAGAGACTCGGCACAAGACATTTACCCCAATGAAAGAGAAATGGTGGTCGTGGACAACGACTTGAATATTGAAAGGTGGCACCAATAGATACTCGTGAAATAAAAACTAACGACATTTCAAAAAACGACTTGAAATGGCAGATTGAATATAACCCGCAAAGATGTACCTTGTGCGGAAAATGTTGTGCTGCTTGCACTTTCGGCGCAATCGAGTTTGGCGTTGAAAGACGCAGAAAAGTGAAAAGCGAGGGCGCACTTCCTTCTCCGAAAGTCACGTGGGAAACTGAACCCGTGGTCAAACAGGTTGTGACTAAAGACAAAAATTGTGTGGGCTGTGCGATGTGTGAAAAGGTTTGCCCGAACGAGGCTATAAAACCTGTGTTTTGCGAACACAACAGGGTTGATGTTGTTTATCGCACGGAAAACGGGGATTCACCCAAAAGAGGCGGACGTTCAAACCTCCACACGGAAGGCCGTACTCTTGACAAAATCAAAATCGGAAGAATCTCTCAAATGACCGACCCTTCATTGGATTCGATGCGTCACACGTTTGACATCCTTGCACCGTTCGGAAGGGTTTTGCCTCCCGAAAAATTGCCGTTTGAGGTCGGCGCTGACGGAGAACTTCACCTAAACCGAAAAACGCCTGACACGCGATGGATTTATCCGATTATCATCGGCGATATGTCGATTGGCGCGCTTTCTACGAGAATGTGGGAGGCTGTGGCAATGGCTGTGGCTTATTTGAACGAGGTTGCCGGTTTGCCCGTGAGAATGTGTTCGGGTGAGGGCGGAATGCCTTTAAAACTCCTGAAATCAAGATATTTGAAGTATATGATTCTCCAAATCGCTTCAGGCCACTTCGGCTGGGACAGAATTATTAACGCGATGCCTGAAATGACAGAAGATCCTGCGGGCGTTTTGATAAAAATCGGTCAGGGTGCAAAACCCGGTGACGGTGGGCTTTTGTTGGCAAAGAAAGTCGTTCGCCACATTCAAGAAATTCGTGGCGTGCCGAAATCAGACTTGCTTTCGCCGCCAAACCATCAGGGGCTTTACTCAATCGAGGAAAGCGTCCAAAAAATGTTCTTGTCAATGAATTCGGCGTTCAAATTCCGCGTCCCGGTTGCGATTAAGGTGGCGGCCTCGGTTACGAGCGTCAGCGTTTACAACAACCTTTTAAGAGATCCTTACAACATCGTTGGCGGATTCTTCCTCGACGGAATTGCAGGCGGAACAGGTGCAGCGAACGAGGTTTCGCTAGACCACACAGGTCATCCGATTGTGTCAAGGCTGCGTGATTGCTACCTTGCGGCTGTTCATCAGGGTAAACAGGGTCAAATCCCGCTTTGGGCGGCAGGCGGAATCGGAATGAACGGAACTCTTGCTGCAGACGCGTTTAAAATGATTTGCCTCGGTGCAAACGGCGTTTTCACAGGGAAATTGATTTTGCAAATGGCAGGATGTATCGGAAACGACTTCGGTCGCTGTAACGCTTGCAACACAGGACTTTGTCCGGTTGGTATAACCACCCAGAACAAGACTCTCGTCGATAGGCTCGATGTGGACAAAGTTGCGCAAAACATTGTGAATTACTTCCTCGCAACGGACATGGAACTCAAAAAACTCCTCGCGCCTGTCGGGAACAGTTCTTTGCCTGTCGGAAGGTCGGATGCGCTCGTCACCGTTGACAAACACGTTGCGTCAAGGCTCGAAATTCAGCACGTGTGCTAGTGTACAGCGTCTTTGGAAGTTTAACTTTTTCGTTCCGACTCACTTCGTGTCGCAGTCACTCCAAAGTCAAACCACCAAAGCCTTAAACACTCAAAGACCGAAAACTTAAACGAAAGAAACCAGATGAAAAAATTCAAAATAAACAGCTTAGAAAACGATAAAAGACTCTCGTCACAAGAACTATTGCAACTGATTTATGAAAAAATGAAAGAGGGCTACAACTCCTTTGAAATCGAGGCCTCAGGCCAACATAACATTGGCGGACCGCTTTGGAATGAAGATGGAGAGGCGATTGATTTTGCATTGAAAAACCCCGGACAGCGAGCAGGTTCGATGGGTATGCCGAATACAAAAATCGTTATCGAAGGCTCTGCACCGGCGGACGTCGGCTGGCTAAACTCCGGTGCCGAAATCATCCTGAAAGGCGATGGCGGCGACACGACAGCGCATTGTGCCGCGAGCGGAAAAATCTTTGTCGGCGGAAGAGTCGGAACCCGCTCAGGCGCTTTGATGAAGCATGACCCGAAATATCCCGCGCCCGAATTTTGGATTTTGAAAAACACAGGCTCTTTCTCGTTTGAGTTTATGGGCGGCGGAACTGCGGTTGTTTGCGGGGTTGACTGCGAAAACTTTGAATCCGTAATCGGAAATCGCTCTTGTGTCGGTATGGTTGGCGGTACGATTTACGTCAGAGGCAATGTAGGCGGGCTTTCTGACGATGTTTATATCATCGATATTGATGAAAATGACAAAGAATTCCTCAAAAAAGGTTTGGACGAATTCTTAAACAAAATTGAAAAAACGGAACTTTCAACAGCCTTGAAAGACTTTGCGGCTTGGAAAAAAATCGTCGCAAAAACTTATGAAGAAAGAAAAACAAACTCGCTTATCCCGATGAAAGATTTTCGTCAAAATCACTGGGAAAAAGCGCATCAAGGCGGGATTTTCTCGGATGTTTATGAGGATGATTTTAAGGTTTATCCGATTGTAAACAAAGGTGATCACAGGCTTCGTTACCCTTCTTGGGACAATTGCGCAATGAGTGCGCCGTGTGAAAATCACTGCCCGATAGGGATTCCGACTCATAAACGAATAAATCTTATTAAAAACGGGAAAATTAAAGAAGCCATTGAATTGATGTTGGACTACACTCCTTTTCCTGCTTGCGTTTGCGGGAATCTTTGTCCGAACCTTTGCATGGAGGAATGCAACCGTGGATTGGTCGATGAACCAATAAAATTCGATGCCTTGGGTAATATGAGCCGTGACGTTACGCTCGAACCTTTTGTGACAACGAAAAACGGGTCAGTTGCGGTTGTCGGTGCAGGGGTCGCAGGGCTTTCTGCCGCTTGGCTTTTGAGAAAACAGGGTTATGATGTTACTGTTTTGGATGAGGACAAAGAAATCGGCGGGAAGCTTCGCCAGGTTATTCCTTTTGAAAGACTCTCAAAAGAGGCTCTGGACGCTGAAATTAGCCGTATTAAAAATGCAGGAATAGGTTTTGAATTGAACACAAAACTCACCCGCACACTTTTTGATGAGATTTCTCAAAAATTCGATGCCGTAATTCTTGCCTGTGGGGCGCATAGCCCTGTGGTTATTCCGTTTGAGGGGCATGAAAAACTCGTTAAAGGTTTGGACTTTTTAAAGGCAGTAAAAAATAACGAAAACCCGAAAATCGGCGAAAAGGTAGTTGTGATTGGGGCTGGGAATGCCGCGATGGACGTGGTTATCGAGGCTTATAACGTTGGTGCAAAAAAGGTTACCGCGATTGACATTCAAAAGCCTGCTGCCTTCGACAAGGAAATCAAACACGTAAAAGACCTTGGCGCTGAGATTCTTTACCCTTGCTTCACGGACAAAGTCACGGACGAAGGGGTTGTTTTGAAAGATGGCACAGTTCTTGAGGCTGACACCGTCATAATTTCCATCGGTGATCGTCCTAAATTGGATTTTGTGGATCAGAGTTGGCTCGATGAAAGAGGAATGCTGAAGCTTAACGAATACAAGCAAACGCCCTTGGAGAAAGTCTTTGCGGCGGGTGATGTGATTAAGCAGGGGCTTTTTACACACGCGATTGCGGAAGGCAATAATGCTGCGAAAAATGTCATAAACCTTTTGTGCGGAAACGATTTGGACACGTTTGAAAAAGCACCGCAGCTTCCGCGAGACAGGGTCAAGACCGAATATTATCAAGGGCTTTGCTCAATGAAGGTTCAAGAAATCGAGCCTTGGGACGAAAAAGACCGCTGCATGTCCTGCGGACTTTGCCGTGACTGTGAATTTTGCTTGCAGGCTTGTCCCGAGCAGGCAATCACAAAATTCGTTGATGTGAACGGGAATACAGTTTATGCCTCAAATGAAGAGCGCTGCATCGGTTGCGGATTGTGCGCAGGCGTTTGTCCATGCGGAATCTGGCACATGAAAGATAATTTTGAAAATATTGAAGGTTAAAGAGTTATTTTTTCTCTCTTTCAATTTCTTCAACAATATTTTTGATTAAAAGTCGTTTGTCAAAACTCAATTCAGAAGGATTGTTCTGATATGCGCTGTACTCTTTTTTGGTAATCGGCAGACGTTCTTTTACAACGTAAGATGTGCTGCTGTAATTTGAGACTGCGTCGTTGACTTTTGAACTGTCGGCACAATCGTGTGAAGAGCGGCTGTTGCTTGCTTTAAATCTGTCAATTTCTGCCTCAGTTTCGTCTTTGAAGGGATAGTAGTTGATGTATGTATCTTCACTGTATTGGAAACTGTCCGAGTGTATTTCTGTGCTGGCTTTTCCTGTCAAGCCCTTGAATGACTGGGTTTTTTGTTGAGAATTGTTTAGTAATCCTGTTGTAATTGCGCTTAATTTCATTATTACCTCCTTGTTTATGAAGCAAAGCATACTATGAGTGTAACAATCTGTGCAACAAAAGCGTAATAAATATGAATTATTATTTACAAAACCGTCAACTGCACGCAAAGGTTGTTTATTTGTGCCAGCGTGTATAGAAATTCGTCAGACGAAGTGC
>CAZIVG010000031.1:0-12831 GCA_964542595.1 uncultured Muribaculaceae bacterium
GGAGTATGTATGGAGCCCAAACATTTCAGCAAAAATGAAACTACGGACAAACTTGTTCCTCTCATCGAAAATACAGCAATGCGTTTCGGTCTTATTCCGATTGAAATTGACTTTTCGAAAGAATCAGGAAAGTGGTTTTTAAGAATTTTTCTGTACAAAGAAAAAGGGGTGACTCTTGAAGACTGCGAAAATGTTTCGAGAAGCCTGAATCCCTTTCTTGATGACCTTATACCCGTAAAATTTTATCTGGAAGTCAGTTCACCAGGTTTGGACAGAAAATTAAAGTCGGATAAAGAATATATTATTTTCCAAGGTAAAACCATTGATCTAAAACTCAAAAGCCTTATCGAGGGTACTGACGAAAAGCATTTTATCTGCAAAATCGTTGATTTCGATCCGGAAAATGGTTTGACTGTAGAAAAAGCAGATAACAAGCAGATTTATCAAATACCTAAAGATAAAATATTAAAAGCACAATTACACATCGAAGACATATAAAGGAGAAAAAGATGATTAAAATCGGTACGGCGCTTTTCGAAGCGACAGAAGAACTCGAAAGAGAAAAAGGTATCTCTAAAGAGGTCATTATTGAATCATTAAAAGATGCACTCGTTGCAGCTTACAAGAAACATATTAAAGTTAAAGAAGCGCCTAATGTTGAAGCCATTCTTGATGAAGTTTCAGGCGAAATCGGAGTTTTCAGAACAAAACTCGTTGTAGAAGAAGTTGAAGACGAAAATCTTGAAATTTCTCTTGAAGACGCCAAAGAAATCGATGATGAAGTTGAACTTGAAGACGAAGTTAAAATCGAAGTCACACCTGAAAACTTCGGTCGTATTGCGGCTCAATCGGCAAAACAAGTCATTACGCAAAGAATCAGAGAAGCAGAAAGAAAACTTGTCCTCGACGAATTCCTTGAAAAGAAAGGTACTTTGACAACAGGTATCATTCAACGTATGGAAAACAGAAACGTTTTCGTCAACATCGGAAAAACTGATGCAATCTTGCCTTTCAAAGAGCAAATCCCCGGCGAATACTATAAACCCGGAAACAGACTCAGAGTATTTGTTCTCAATGTAAAAGAAACAAACAGGCTGCCTCAGGTAATCGTTTCTCACGCGCACGCTGAAATTGTAAGAGAACTTTTCGAATTGGAAGTTCCTGAAATCGAAGACGGAATTGTTGAAATCAAATCTATCGCAAGAGAAGCGGGCTTTAGAACAAAACTTGCCGTTCACTCAAATGACCCTGAAATCGATTCAGTAGGTGCTTGTATCGGACCAAGAGGTTCCAGAATCCAAACTATCGTTGGTGAATTGAAAAACGAAAAAATCGACATCGTAAGATGGTCACAAGATCCTGTCGAATACATTGTAAATGCATTGTCTCCTGCAAGAATAATATCTGTTGATATTTTAGCTGATGATGAAAACGCACATGAAGCGCTTGTCGTAGTTCCTGATGACCAGTTGAGCCTTGCTATCGGCAGAGAGGGTCAAAACGTGAGACTTGCTCACAAATTGACAGGATGGAAAATTGACATAAAAAACCAATCTCAAGCAGCACAAGCTGAAGCGGCCTACCAAGCTCAATATGAAGAGCCGATTGCAGAAGACGAAGAAGTAATCGAAGACGTAATCGAGACAGAAGAGGAGCCGATTGTCGAAGAAGAATACGGCATCGACGCTGAAGATATGGTGGAAGAAATGCCTGATTCAGAAACAGAAGAAGTTTCTGAAGACGAAGAATAATCATTCTCAGATACAAAGATAAAAGAACCCTTAACCGGGTTCTTTTATTTTCATTATACATTTTTTACAGTCAAACTCTAAAGGAAACTTATTTCCATACTCATCTGACAAAAACAAGTCTTTTGAATCTTTTGTCTTTTTTAGACAGATACCTGTAAAATCTCGCAAACAATGTTTTGTTTTCATTAAAGAGATAGCCTTTTTCGGTTTTGCAATCTCCGGAGACAGCTCATTTACAGAGCATCCGCAATTTTCATAAAAATCTTTTGCCGCCTCATTTGAAACATTAAACGAATAATCTATATTTTTGTGAGGAAATTCTATCGGCTCAAAATCAGGATTTCTCCTTTGAAACTCGTAATTTTGCTTTAATTTTTCTTCAAGTTCAAATATTAGATTCCTTCGAATTTCATTAATTTTTGAGACAGGAAGAAACAAATCAAAGTCTTGCGATATTTTTACACTTTGTGCATAAAAGTCAGTGTCACCAAGCTTTGAAAGTTGTTTCGAAATTGTTTCTTTTGCTTTTTCAAGGTTAGAGGCCTTCTCATTTTCTGAACCCAACTTGTAAATCACTGAAACATTGCTGTGAGATTTTATTATAATATTTGCGTTTGTAACTTCAATTTCAAGCGGTAATTTCCTTTTAATATAAGCACTCTCAAGTGATTTTACGAATTTTGCGTCAAAATTCCTATAAATAACCGTACCTACAGAAATTTTCGAAGAATCTCTGACTTCAAATGACTTTGAATCAACAGTAGTAACGGTTGTTCCGGTGAGGTCCCCATTTTTGTCGAAAAATGAAATGCCATCTGAAACTGCCAGAGTCAAACCCTTTTCAAAGAAAATTTTTCTGCCTGAAATTGACTTTACCTTTCCGAGTTCTTCACCCAGAAACTTTGGCGTTGAAGGGTTGATAAACTGTTTTCTTTTTCCGTCAAAGTAAAAATTTGTGAATCCCCTGTTGAAAGTTTTTTCAAGTTTAGACTCGAAGCCGTTGTCAAAAACAACTCCGATAGAGGTTGAGGCATCTTTATCAATTGAATCAATAATTCGTCTGTATTTCAAAACAACATTCTTAACATATTGTTTGTCTTTTAAGCGGCCTTCGATTTTAAGTGAGGTGACTCCTGCTTTTTTAAGGTCCTTTATACTATCCGCAAGAGAAAAATCCTTCATAGAAAGTAAATATTGAGACTTAAGAATTGTCTTCCCGTTTTCATCAACCATCGAGTACTTCTTCCGGCATGGTTGAGCGCAATCACCTCTGTTTGCACTTCTTTTACCCACATAGTCACTGAAATAGCACTGTCCGCTATAACACACACACAAAGCGCCATGCACAAACACTTCTGTTTCTATGCCTACATTTTCAGTAACTTCTTTAATTTCTGATAAAGAAAATTCTCTTGGCAAAACTACTCTTTGAACGTTACATTTTTTAAGAAACACAATCTTTTTTAAGTCATCGTTATTACATTGTGTGCTGGCATGCAAGGCTATCGGAGGCAAATTCATTTTAAAAAACGAAAAATCCTGAAAAATAACGGCATCAACGCCGATTTCATAAAGGTTCCAGACTAATTTTTCTACATCCTTAATCTCATTTTCGTAAATAATTGTATTAACAGTGACATAAATTTTAACTAGAAATTTGTGAGCATAATCCACAATTTCCTTAATATCTTCGAGAGAATTCCCTGCCTTTTTCCTTGCCCCGAAAGACTCACAACCGATATAAACGGCATCTGCTCCTGAATTTATTGCGACAAATGCACATTCTTTATTTTTTGCAGGGGCAAGTAATTCAATTTTATTTTTAATCTTATTCATTAAAAAATTATACAAAAAAAACTGAAAATAGGTGACAAATAAGTATGTTTTTATTACGATTAGAATTACGACAAAAAAAGACAAATTAATCAAGGAGAAAAATATGCAAGTTATTTTAAGAAAAGATGTCCAAAACGTAGGCGAAGCAGGCGATTTAGTAACAGTTAAAGACGGTTATGCGAGAAATTTTTTAATCCCGCAAAACTTCGCTGAAGTAGCTACAGATGGCGCACTCAAAAACAGAGAACAAAACCTCGCAAGAATCAAAGCAAAACAAGAAAAACTTCACCAAGAAGCTCTTGAATTGGCGAAAAGAATCGAATCACTCGAAAAACTCGAATTGGCTGCAAAAGCAGGTGAGTCAGGTAAATTGTTCGGTACAATCACAACTAAAAAATTGGCTGAAGAATTAAATGCAAAATTAGGCACTTCTATCGACAGAAAAATCATTTCTCTCGATTCAGCTATCAACAAAATCGGTGAATACAGAATGTTAATCAAATTGACTTCTAAAGTTAAAACTGAATTGGCTGTTATCGTTACTGCTTCTGAAGTTCTTCAATCAGAAATTGAAGAAACTGTTGAAGCTGATGCTGAATAGCCCTTAGTAAATAATTCAAAAAAGACCTGAGACTTATCAGGTCTTTTTTTGTTAACAAAATTTAACAAACAGCAGATTTGTAACAAGAAATCGAACTCGGATGTTTTTATTTAATTAGTGGAAGTTATATTTATAGGTTAGAAATGCAACAAAATATACCAAATATCCCGATATATCAAAACAAAAGTTATGCTCAACTGTCACAAAATCAACAGCAGCAACCGAGTTTTACTGCGGGAAATCAGGTTTCAAGTGGTTCATCTTTAATTCAAAATAACCCTGTTCTTAAACATGCCGAAAAAGCCAAAGAAAACAATGGCGGAGGATACATGGCAAACCTTGCCATAACAGGCGTTGGGATGTTCGGATTAAACGAATTTCTAAACAGAAGTCTTCAAGGCAACTACGATAAAACAATGCTAAAAAAAATGGAAGGCTGGATAGATAAATTTGCAGCAAAACCTAAAGTTGCAAGTGCGATTCAAAAAGCCTCGGTTAAAAAAAGCGCTTTGAAAACTTGGCTCGAAAAGTCAGAGCTTTACAATACTCTTATTAAAAAACAAAGTGTCGGCGGCAATATGGTACAGAGCCAAGCTGCCGGAGTTAAAGGCCATATTTCTACTCGAGCAATCGACGCAATGAAAAAATACAAAACTTATATGGAGAAAACCACAGGTAATCCATATACAGTCTTTGATAATGCAATTTCAAAATATGGCTCAGAAGCCCATCTTCATACGAATAAAATTATGGCAACAATTGCCAAAGCAGGCAAAAACGGCACAGCGGACTTAAGCTTAAAAATGACCAAAAGAACCTGGTGGAGCTTTGGTCTGTTTAAAAATAAAGTTAATTTGCAAGAAATTTTGAACAAAAACCAACTTGTGCGTAATTACAAAAATATTGCTACAGCAGGCATAAAACCAACAATCGGCCAACGAGCGGTCGGAACGTTTATGAGAACGGCAGAATGCGTCACTAACGGCATGTTCGGAGGCATAGGACAAGTATTATTCCAAGCTTTCTTCATTGCATCTGCGCTTCAAGAGGCAAGAAAAGCAGAAAAAGGCGAAAAGGTAGGTTCTTTTGCAGGTTCATTACTTGAACAAATGTCATACATAGGCGCAATCGGGCTTCAAATGCGTGTAGTAAACGGTCTTGCAGGCCTAAAAAACCTCAAAATGAACCCTGCACAATTCCAGCAGCACCAAAATTTAATGTCAAAAATCAATGCAGCAGCCAAAGCAGGCGACGCAGCAGCATACAACGCAGGAATAACCAATCTTAAAGCTTTTAAATCGTCTCTTCCTAAATACAAAGGAATGGAAAAAGTAGCGAACATAATCGGTAAAATCTTCAGCTTCGGAAGAGCAAGCGAAATGGTTGCACCACTTAAAGGAAATCTTGCAGGTAAAATGGCATGGGGTGCAAAATTCGGCCTCGGCTACATTATGAGAGGCGCGTTTATTTTCGGAGTTGTAATGCCGGTTATCGCCGGAATTGCTAAAAATATAGGTTATGCAATCTTTGGCAGACCGACAAAAACTATTGCCAGAGAAAAGGCAAAAGAAAAAGCTGAAAAAGAAGCAGCTAAAAACGAACAACAACCACAAAACCAACCGCCTCAGGCAGTTCAGACGCCTCAGCAACCCAACCCCGTTCAAAATCCTGCTCAGCCTCAGCAGCCTCAAGCGCAGTCAAAACCGGGCGACCTTGTTGAAAAAATGAAACATATGAATGAGAATAAACCGATTGGTGCCCAAACAATGACTCCGGACTCTCCTACACCGATTGCTTCTACTGATTTAAAATCTCCTGATTCAAAAATAAAAAGAACATATATGCCTAATCCGATACTTGGACCAGAGGCTGCTGTGAACCCTGCCTCCAGTCGTTCAGCGCAAATTGACAGAATCATGAGACAAGCTGATTTGGCCGAGGCACAAGCCCATAAATTAGGTGTATAAACGAAAATAATAAAAATGTTAAGCCTTTGAATTTCACTTCAAGGGCTTAATATTTTGTTACATTTTAGTTATCAAAAGCAATTAAATATACCAAATATACTTTATATATATAAAGATCATCGATTAACGACTTAGGGCTATTAAGAGAGACCAGAGGACAAAGAGAGAATGAGCTACATCAGCGATAGTTCAAATGTAAAAGAAAAATATATCAATCCTTTTGTGCCGCAATTTACGGCAGAAAAACAAAAGGACGAAAAATCTTCTATTCACGTTTTCAACAACAATCTTGTTGCCGCTCAGGAAAATCAAATAAGCAAAAAAGAAGAAGCAAGACCTGAATACAATGTCGATGCACTTTTGAAAAAATATAAGAGCAATCCGAGTGCTATTCTTAAAGAACTCGGCTTTTTTGATGAAAAAGAAATAAAAGAATTATCAAAAATGCTTAACAAAGAAAAAGACCTAAAAGCATTCCTTGAGATTCTCCAAAAAGACGGACTTAATGCGTCTGATATGGTTTCAGCAATGAAAAAAGTAGCCCAAACCCGGGTTCAGGGTTCTTTAAAAGAGTCGGAAACGTCATAAAAACAGCGTTTACTGAAGGTATAACAGAAGCCGTTCAACTTGCGAAAAGTGAAAAGATCTATTACTCTGACAAATTGTCAGAAAACATGGAAGAAATCAGAGAAAAAAGAGAGGACTTCTCCTCTGACGGACTCGCAAACATAGCTGATAGAGTGACTCAAAACAAAGATTTGAAAGAGCCGACAATGCATTTTGTAGAACAAGAAGAATTTGCAGGCAAAAAGCTTTATACGGAAGATGATGTCTCAACTGCTGTCGAGGTCATGTACGAAAGACCGAGAGAAATTAAAAACTTTGTTGCGAATGCAAAAGAACTCGAGTCAATAAAAGACGAAAACGGACACGTGAAATATAAAGGCTCCACAATCATCAACGTTGATGTAAAAATGATTGAAAATAAAGAACTTCAGCCGACTATAATGAAAACTGCCAAAAAGTTAGACATGAACGATGAGTTTTTACTTGGAATCACAGACAATTTAGTTATAAACCCTGAAATGAATAAAGCATTAAATTCGTTCTTGGATTGCAAAGATAAAGACGGAAACGATAGATTCAGTGCAAAAAACTTATTCACACAATCAAACTACATGGTAGATAAAAACGCTGAAACTATAGCAACTTACCAAACAAATACACTCGACCTCGCATCCCACGACAAATTGAGCGGGGACAACATTACATCAATTTCAGCCAACATTACAGACCATCCTGAAATAAAAGATTCAGTTTACAAACAAATATACAATGACAATTATACAGGTGATCAGGTCACAAACTACGCCTCCTCAGCTGCAAATGAAAATAAAAACAGCGCCACATCAGGTTCTAATTCAAGCGGATATAATAGCACATCTCATGGTTCAAACACTGCATCTAATCCGATAGCAAACAGTGGCTCAAACACAAAAGATGCTATATCAAAAGATATATTAGCAAAGGCAGGCATAAATCTGTCCTCCGGTGAATCAGGATACTCAAAACAAGAACTTTCAAGATATTTTTACAGAAAGTTCGGGTCTTCCGGGGATATGATTCTTCGTAAACTTGAAGATAATCCTGCGTTTGTTGAAATGCTAAAAAAATACGGAAATAATAAAGAAATTCTTTCCGCACTAATAAAAGATCCAACCCTTGTTAACAAAATAACAAGGCTATCCGCATCCATTACAGTCGATCAGCTTGGAAAAATTGTAAAACTTTGCTCCAGCACTGAAAAAACAGAGATTCTTCTAAAGTCAATTCAACAGTTTGGGCCGCAAAAAGCTATCATGATGGCTGAAAAAACAAGCAGCAGTACAGAAAACAAAGAAATCTTAACGGTTTTGAACAAAAACACAATCGATTCTGACGAAAAGAAACAACAAATTGAAAAAGTTCAAGATGAAGGTAAACTACTCAAAGACCAAGTTGCATGATTACAAGTCTTCCGGCTCGTTACTATCTTTGAGAATGTTGTTGTATAAATTGTTGTATCCGTCATTGTAAGCATCAACAATCCCCTTTACAAAGCGTTTTTGTGTTTCCCAGTAAGCCAAATGTGCAGAAATGAAAGTTCTGCCACTTTTGACATTCGATTTGTCGAAAACAAACCCGCCCATTGCATTAAGCTTTTCGCCGGTTATACCTTCAATTTGTTTACGTGTAAGATTTCTTGACACAGGGAATCCGAGAGGATCTTCACGATAATTTACAGTAAGCCAAAAGGTATCTGTTTCAAGTATGTGTTTATACATAAGCTTTGATAAAAAGTTCAAATCGCTTTTACTGTCTGAAATCTCAGAGTAAAATAACGCCAATGGCGAAGCAAAATTAATTACCCCTTTAACTGTACCATCTGCAAAACATGCTGACGATGTATATGAATCAAGTTTCGGAAATTGTGCAGCAACAGTCTCAAGATTTCTGACCCTCGAATATCTTCCATACAAATCAAGTCTCACCAGTCCTGACTCCAAAAGTGCATCCAGACAGGTTTCTCGGGGACTAAATTTATCAACAATCAGTTTAGCTTCAACGTCATTTGTGCTGTTAGAGAGTTCTTTCGGATTTATTGCCAAGAACTTATTCAAAAAGTATTCATAAGTGATAAATGAACCTGCGCTATATCCAAAAAGTATTACGTTATTTCCCTTTGAAACTTCATTTTTTACAACTTCATGAAGTTCGTCGATTACCACGGACATATTCGGATATTTCTGAACCCAAACCGCGTCATGAAGACAATGTGCAAAAGTCGAACGCACAAGTTGAGATACTTTAGGGGTAAATTTACTTAAAACACTCAAATCTGTGTCGATAGACTGAACTTCTTCAATACTTTTATCGCCCCAATAGAAAATTACAGGCTCAGGATTGATTTTCACCTCTCCGTTCTTTAAAAGGTTTGAATAAATCAGTTTATCTTTGTTGAAATACTTAATCATATAAGGATGCATATCCTTGACCTGACGGGCAAAATGTTCCTTAAAATTTAGACTGTCCTCACACTTAAAGTCGTGTGATCCGTTAATATAAATCAAAGTAATATTTTTGGGTTGTTCAAAAACTTGGGCAAAGACAGCATTTTGCGCCCCAAATAATATAAGTATCACACTCAGCAAGAAAAAAACATTTTTTTTCATATTCACCCCAACATAAAAATTCCAGAAATATTACAAAATAGAGACTGTTTATTAAAAATTTGGGCCCAGCAGGATTCGAACCTGCGACCAAGGGATTATGAGTCCCCTGCGCTACCGCTGCGCCATAGGCCCAAAATTCAGTTTTCACATCAGGCTAACGGTAGTTCCTACCTACCTCTCGGCTGAATTGACATTTAGTCAATTCCTCCTCGGCAGAGTGCCATAGGCCCAAAGATAATTCAAAGATATATACAAAATATCATCGACATAAACAGCGGTCAAGCTATTTGTTTAACTGCTTTAAAACCGAGTAATTAAAAACAACATTTTCTTGCTGCTTTTTTACTTCGTTGAAAAGTCTCGCATAAGTACCGACAAGAATTGTAGGTGCAGCCAGCACAGAAATAGCTTTAGCCGCTTTTGCCCAATAGAAGTTTTTTGCGCAAAACTTCTCAGCAGGCACAACAGCATTTTTATTAATCAAAGACTTATCCAGCAGATCTTTGACAGGTTTAGAAATCCTGTTGTTGAACCCGCTATTAATATTCGGGAAATTTTTAACAAATTTCTGTTGCAACCCCCTGAAGCTCTTTGCTCCTGCTTTCAATATCAAATATAAAAGCCCTAAATCAACTCCGGTTGACAAGAATTTGTTTTCTTTATCAAGAGTTCTCAATGTTTCGCTTTTCTTATTAACAGCTTTTTTTACAGCAAAAAAAGACCCAGCCAGCGCGATTACTCCGGCCCATCTGCCCAACGTTTTCACTGATTTAAAGGTTTTTTGAGACAATGAACCTTTTTGTGTCAATCCAGAAAGCACCGAGTCAACCAAAGGAACAGCAATAAAAATGGCCTTTAAGGAGTTTTTAGCAACGCCAATCATTCTTTGTTTTGGCCCCTGTGACGCAAGAAATAATAAATCACTGTCATCGAGTTTTTTAGGAGAAAAGTCATTGGAAGCATCTCTATTTGAATCCAAAGCCTCAATGATACCAGAAGTGTCTCTCAATTTATTTTGAGTGATGTTGGAACTAAAGCTTGTGTTTATTTTCGAAAAAGACATGCCATTTTATCCTATGTGAGAAATTATACTACAAAGATAAAATTTTGTTTATATATATATTTTGTGTTAATTAATAATTATGGTGTCAAAATTTATTTTAAAAACACACGGATGTAAGTCAAACCAGCTTGAATCCGCAGTCATAAAAGAAAAACTTGAAAAAGAGGGTTTTATTGAAGTTGCTGACTTAGATGACGCAGATTTTTTCATCCTCAACTCGTGTTCAGTCACAGAAAACGCAGATAATGAAGCGTTAAGAACCGTAAGAAACGCAAAAAACAAAAACAATCAACTAAAAACAGTTCTTACAGGCTGCAGTGCGCAACTTAATGCAGAAAAGCTTCTCGAATTGCCATACGTTGATATAGTTTTGGGCAACAACGACAAATTCGACATCGTTAGCACACTGTTGAACCCCAAAAGCAAAGTCACAGACATATTCGAGTTAAACGAATTTAACAATCAAGTCGTAAATGACTATTCGAAAACTCGCGGCTATCTGAAAATTCAAGACGGCTGTAATAATTTTTGCAGTTATTGCACTATTCCTTTTGCCAGAGGGAAAAGCAGAAGCAACAGCGTGCAAAATATCATCGAACAAATCGATCTTTACAGCGAAATGAATGTAAAAGAAGTCATTTTGACAGGAATTCATATCGGGCAGTGGGGAGAAGATTTTGCAGAAAAGAAAAAACTGTTTAATCTACTTGAAAAAATTGAAGAAACAAACATCGAACGTTATCGATTGGGCTCGTTAAATACACTTGAAATTGATGATGAACTTTTGAGTTTTCTTTCAAAATCAAACAAATTTTGTCCTCATTTTCATCTTTCATTGCAGTCCCTGACTGACAAGACATTGTCAGCAATGAACCGTAAATATACAGCGGAAAGCTGCCTGGCACTAATGGATAAGATAGAAGAAAGTTTTCATTTACCAGTCATGGGCAGTGACATCATTGTCGGATTCCCTGATGAATCAGATAAAGACTTCAAACAAACACTTGAAAATGCTGAAAAATCAAAATTGTCGAGCATTCACGTTTTCCCGTATTCTGTCAGAAACAACACAAAAGCGGCAGGCATGGCGAATCAAGTTCAAGAAAGAATCAAACAAGAAAGAGCAAAAGCTTTACAAAGCCTTGCGCATGAAAAATTCATCGAATTCAAGATAAAAAATATAAATTCAACAAATGAAGTTTTGATTGAAAAAAAACCTGATAAAAAAACAGGCATGCTCAAAGGGGTGACGAAAAACTACTTAAACATCCTCGTTGAAAGCAATGACAAAACACTTTTTAACACAGTTAACAAAATTAAAATTACGTCAATGGACAATTCAGGTAAGCTGTTCGGGGTTGTTGATGATTTATGAAAGCCCAAATCGGGATTTTATAATATAATTATTTAATGAAATTCAAAACTCTAATAGTCCAAAATAGTGCGATCATAGGCAACAAAAAAGCCACATTTAGAAATGTTGAATCATTACTCGAAAACTATGAAAATGAGAAATTTGACTTGATAGTTTTCCCGGAAGTATGGTCAGGAGGTTGGTGCTGCAAAAACTTTGATAAAGACTCGGAATCTATCGAGAACAGTGAAACAATAGATTTCTTAAAAAGCGTTGCGCTTGATTTTGAGGCAACAGTGATTGGCGGAACGTTCATCCAAAAATGTGGTGAAATATTAAAAAACACATGCCCGATTATTACAAAAAACGGAAAATTAGCCGCCACTTATAACAAAGTGCACCTATTCTCTCACAAAGGTTCTGAAGAAAACAAATACATCACAAACGGAGACGAGCTTAAAATAATTGATATTAACGGAGTGAAAATCGGTATAACAATTTGTTATGACATCCGATTTCCTGAAGTTTACAGGAAATATTCAAAAGAAGAGGTAAAGGTTTTCGTCAATACTGCAGCTTGGTCAAGTAAAAAGCTTGAACATTGGAACATAATGCATAGAGCCAGAGCAATCGAAAACCAATGTTTCATGCTGGTTGCAGACCAAACAGGTAAAATAACCGAAAATGAATACAATCTCGGACATTCTATGATAATAAACCCGTGGGGAGATATTGTTGAGTGCATAGAAGGCGAAGAAGGCTGTATATCCGCTAAAATCGATATTCGAGAGGTTGATGACTTAAGAAAAAACTTCCCCTTAATTTCTGACAGAAGGGATTTTGATTTTGATTACTTCAAATGCAAGGAGATAAAACTATATGAATAAATTCAAAACAATGGTAGCTTCAGTAGCGATACTGTTTTCGACAACATTGGCAGCGCATGGCTCGTCGATTGACTCAGTTATACAAAAATCACCTCACAACAAAACATCAACTATAGCGGTCTCTGTTAAAGACACAAAATCAGGAAAAGTTGTTTATCAA
>CAZIVG010000032.1:0-12741 GCA_964542595.1 uncultured Muribaculaceae bacterium
GCTTTCATTAGAAGTTCCTACGCCGCCATTGGCTACTAACTTCTCTAAGACAGAATATGTTTTTGTTGACCCGTCAACATCAAAATCTATAAGCCTTGACAGTATTTATAAAAACCCTACAACCGGTACAGGGAGAGAAACTTATACAGTATCAGGTTACTCTAAATCAAAAGGTGTGCTTTCTAATATAAGCACTATTGTCCCGACAGGCGACAGTGCCAACAGATACAACATTCAAATCGACGACACTGACAAGTCTAAATACACGATCAGCGTCAACGGCGGAACAAGAATGACGATCAATGATCCAAAAATGTACAACGGCTTGATTAAATCATTCGGTGAAGCTGAAAAAGCTTTGGGCAACGAAGATCCCTCAACATATCCTCAAGAAGGTGACTGCTTCTTCAAATATACAAATGGTTCAACAGGAATCGAGTACTATATTTATGCAGGCAGATACGAAGAAAAACCTGAAGTACCTGCTTATGAAAGAGGCACTGACGGCAAATACACTCTTGATGAAGACGGAAACAGAATCCCTGTTCTCGACGATGAAGGAAACCAAAAAACAGAAAAAGTTTACAAACAAAATGATGACGGAACCTACATCCTTGACAGCAAAGGAAACAAACAGGTTGACTACGCAAAAGTTCCGATGACAACAGAAGAACTTGCAAAAGCTTCAGAAAACGGAGAAAGCTTCAAAGTCTATTCTGCTCAATCTTACACAAGAGAAGACCAATTCCACTACGATGATGCCCAAATTACAGGCGCAAACGATGGAACAGGCAGATATGACTACATTACTTTCTACACTGAAGATCAAAGAGATCCGATTACAGGACAACCTTTGCCAAACGCAACTCCTGTTACTTGCAAATTGACTCAACAAACAGTTCAAGACGATGCGGCTTTTGACGCAGCAATGGAAACTTACAACGCTAAAAAGATTATTTACGACAAAACTGTTGCTGATATCGATGCAAAAACAGCAATCATTCAACAACAAGACAGAACTCTTGAATTGCACCTTGACCAGCTAGACACTGAGCAACAAGCAATCCAAACAGAAATGGACGCAGTTAAAAAGGTAATCGACAAAAACATCGAAGAAACATTCAAAACATTTGCATAATACTCCGATTTTTAACCGACCTTTCAAGAATGCCCATCGGCATAAATCCGGGAGGTCGGTTTTTATTTCAAAATTGAGTACGTCATGTGTATGATTTTTCAGAAAACAGGCTTTAAATAAGGAATTCAACCCTTTATAATAAAATAAAATAGATTAATAATGTAAATTTACAGAAGAATAGAATGACTTTTCACGAAGGATAATTAAACTTAAAAGGTTAGTAGTTAAAACGGAGACAACTTATATGGGTATGGCATCTTCTCAAGCCAGACATCTCGGATTGACGGCAAGAAAAATAAACGTTGAGTACGAAGGGCAGCAGGTTAACCAGCAAAGAACAGCGCTGGCCAATCAAAGTGCTGATCTTTTCAGACAGCTTCTTGCATTGGAAGTTCCGACCCCTCCGGCACAAACATCATATTATTCAGATATTTACACTTATAACGATGAATCAAGTATTGACGGAAAAAACAAACTCACGTCAATTGTACCTAATGAAGGCTCAAACCCTCCGACTTATACGGTTACAATAAAATCAAAACAATACACGCCACAGTATGGAGCACGTAATGACCAGGCTGTTTCTGTAATAGGAACAAAACCTGATCAGATGATTTTAATGCCTGATGGCACATCTTACAAATTGTCAGAAAAAATTGACGGTATCGCCAAGGCAGATGCAGATGCATTCAATGCACTCGGAAAAACGCCTTACACGAATGACCCTGATGATACTTATTACAGCTTCACCAACCCAATCAACAAAACAACTTATTATATAAATGCTACAAAAACCGGCTTTGATCCTGCAAAAACTTCTGCACAAAATGTCGATTTGCTCTCCAAAACAACCATTGAAGAAGAAGTAAATAAAACAATTACTAACGCTCAACTCGGAAAATCAGACAGTGGATTGTTTAACAGCATTTACTGGACAGATGAAAACGGTGGGGTACACAATTATAAGTTGACCAAAGACTCTGAGTATGACGAAAAAGGTTATAACGATGCAATGCAGGCATATAACGTCAGAAATGAAGTTTACCAAAAAGAACTCGCTGATATCAACGCAAAAACAGAACGTTTGCAGCAAACTGACAGAACACTTGAATTGAGATTGAAACAACTCGATACAGAGCAAGAAGCGTTACAAACCGAGCTTGATTCGGTCAAAAAAGTTATTGATAAAAACATTGAAGCAGTCTTCAAGACATTTCAATAGTTAGATATGCGAGGATATAATGTCTTATAAAAATGATGGATACCTGGTAATAGCAAACAAATTCGGAAAAGCTAGTTCTGACGCAAAAGCACAGCTGTTTGAAACTTATGACAGATTGAGAGACTTGACTGTCAGCGGTTCTTCTCTGGATGGCGCAGGATTTGGTTCTGCGGGCAGTTTCTTATGGCAGATAGCAAGACTTATCTCTCCAAGCGCATTTATGCCGGCACTTGGCGGTAACACGACAATGAACATACCGGGTACGTCTTACTGGTCTCCAATCAGCGGCGGAAACTCTATTTTGGACAGCGGAAGTTCTGCTTTCGGAATTACAGGCATTGGTAATTATCCTGGATTTCCAAGCGGTGCTGCGCCTATTGCATGGGGCTTTGGGATGGATACAAGCTACGAAAGCGGTAATATCACAGGCGGGGCATCAGGCTTGTACAGTGCAAGCAGCATCGGTGGTTCGGTTGGGATGAACGCAGCAGCTTACGGTGCAGGTATAGCAACCGGCTTTGGTGTCCCCGGAACAAGTTGGGTTCTACCAACAGCAGGTGTTATTTCAGGATTTGCAGGCGTTGTACAAGCAATGGCACCTTATATGGGTGGTTTCGGACTGGGTGCAACTGTTTTGGGCAACTTGCTCCAAGGTACGACATCAGCAGGTCTTGCAGCTTACCAGAACATTTCAGGCAGCATTATTTCCAACGCAGACACAATTCTTTCTAACAAGGTCAGAAACATTGAGACAGTCGTAAAAATGCTCGACACTCAAGGTGACATTGTTAAAAAGATGCTAAAAGATTCTATCGAGGGCGACAGCAAACAAGTCCAAAACATGTAAGGAGAACAATGAATCAAAACTCCAGAACATACATAAGAACGTTGAATTCTGCTATTTTTGACAAGATTTTTATTTTGTCCTTGCTGAAAAAGATTGTAACTTTTTATTACAATTCCTTTGTTTTTCACCCGAATATCTTCAAGAACTCCGAGAATTTGTCGATAACAAATTCAGAACAAAAAGATTGTTTGGCTTTTTTAAAAGCGTCGAATGATACAAACATAAATTTTATATATTAAGAAATATTAAATTTAATTTTGTATTAGGCAATTCTTTTAGTCGTTCTGTTTTTATAGTTATGTAGGTCCAGTGGTGGACAAGGAGTAAATATTGTTTCAACAAGCATTACAAAGTAACTTGCAAAAAGTATTAAACTTCTTTGGATACCTTATGGCTTATTTCAGAAGAAACAATCCTCTGCAAGCTTTTGCAACACAGATTGTTACGATGATTAAGGACTATTTGACTATGAACAGAAAACTGAAAATGGCCAAATACAGAGTTAATTATCAAATGTACAAACTGAATCAAATGGAGCAGTTGATTGCCGAAAATAACGAGCACGTTTTCCTCAGAGGAAACAAGCTTAATCTTCAAAGATAACTACTAGATAAGGGTGGGCCCGTTATGGGAATGGCAACATCACAACTTAGATTAATGTATCTGAATGCTTATAGGCTGGACCTTGAGTATAAAATACAATTGATCACTGAAGCGAAAATGAATCTGTCAAAGACTTGCACAGATTTGTTGAACGTGGGAACGGACTTGGACTCTGACGACCCAATGGTCAAGAAGCTTGAGGCTCGAAAAGAGCGGTTGAACCAAATGGAAAAGAAACTCGACATGCAAATGCAGCAGTATCAAAACAAGCTTAAGATGATTGAGCAAGAAATGCAGTCTTGCGATCAAATGCTCCAAAAGAATATCGAGCGTTCTTTCAAATACTAGTCACTAATTAGCGTCTGATTTCAAAGTTTTTGAAGAAGACATAGATAATTTTATGAAATTTTTAGCTTCATTTATCGGCACAGCGAAACCTATGCCGATATTTGATATGTTGTTATCAGGATTATAAATTGACTGACTTATGCCAATGACCTCACCGTGGATGTTAATAATCGGTCCACCGGAGTTTCCCGGATTGATAGCCGCATCGGTTTGAATTTTGTTTTTTGAGTAATCGATTCTTGAAATTATGCCAGTCGTCAATGTGCCGTTAAATCCGAAAGGATTTCCTATCGCAAGCACTCTTTGTCCGACTTTGATTTTTTCGGAGTCACCAAGAGGTATTGCAGATAAAGGCTTTTTGGCATTAATTTTAATCAAAGCTAAATCATTCTCCTTACCCATTACAGAAACGATTTCACCCTTAAAAACTTCACCTGTCGAAATAGTTACTTGCACAGAAGGAGCACCTGTAACTACGTGAGAACTCGTCAGAATAAGACCTTTCGGGTCGATTACGCAGCCTGTTCCGCTTGAAAGACCGTCAGGCATGTCCGCTTCAATCAACACAATCGAAGGCGTCATTTTTTCATAAATCTGCGATATTGTTGAGTCCTCATCATATCGCATGTTATCCAGGATGCTACAATTTGCACTTTGCACCCCTGTCGTCATTAATATCAATAAAGCCATAGCCGTGACCGCATATTTACGCATAAACTCTCTCTCCCTGTTAGATTATGTGAACATTATTTATTCGAATTTGAATAAGAATAATGTAAAACCGGACACCCAAAATAGTTATTAATTTTTGTATTAAAATCCTTTTTACAATGCGAAAATATTATTTAAATGTTCCAAAATACATGATTCTGATTTATAATTTGAATGTAGGGCAAGGCGGCAATGATTACAAAAAAACAAATAAATTTTGACATAAAAATTGTTAAAGAAATTGAACACATTGTCGGAAAACGAAATCTTTTGACCGACATTGAAGAAGTTTATGCGTATTCTTTTGATTGCGCACACTTGGGTTTTGATGAAAAGAACCCCGTTATGGTTGTCTTTCCTCAAAGCACTTCACAAGTCAGTGAGATTCTTAAAGTTGCAAATAACAACGGAATCCCAATCGTCCCGAGAGGTGCAGGAACAAATCATGCCGGAGGATGCGCGCCTTTGAGAGGCGGAATCATTCTGCATTTTTCAAAAATGAATAAAATACTCGAAATCAACAATCAGAACCTAACCTGCAAAGTTCAACCGGGAGTTGTTGTCGGAGATTTACAAAAAGAAGTTAAAAAAATCGGATTATTTTTCCCGCCAGACCCGTCAAACCTTGCGGTATGCACAATTGGTGGAGGGATTGCGCTTTCTTCGGGCGGTCCGAGAGCATTTAAGTACGGAACGTTCAAAGACTATATTCTGGAACTCGAAGTGGTGCTTGCTGACGGCACAATCATAAAAACAGGCTCTCAAACAGTCAAAAATGTCACCGGATACAATCTTACACAATTGATAGTCGGTTCTGAAGGAACCCTTGGAATAGTTACAGAGGCGACAATCAGACTGATGCCTGAGCCTGAGAACACAAACGTTATTCTTGCCTATTTTCAAAGACTTGAAGACGCTGTGGACTCGGTAAATTTGATTATTAACAACAATCTCACGCCTTCGGTTCTGGATTTAATAGACCAAAAAACAGTTCAAACGATAGAAAATTTTCACCCGATTGGACTTGATTGCACAAAAGAGGCGGTGCTTTTAATCGAAGTTGACGGGGACAAAGCGTCAATTGAACATCAACAAGAAAAGATTTCGCGTCTTTGTTTGAGCAACGGTTCAAGTTTCATAGATTGCGCGCAAGATGAGGAACACAAAAAAAGAATCTGGACGGCAAGACGCTCTGCATTCGGAGCCTGCGCCCAACTAGCCCCAAATGTTATTACAGAGGATGTTGTGGTTCCTCGTTCCCAAATTGCGCATCTGTCGAGGGGAATTCTTGAAATCAGCAAAAAATACAATCTCATCACAATGATTATGGGACATATCGGTGACGGCAATATTCATCCGAATTTTGCACTTGACCTGAGAAACAAAGAAGAAAAAGAAAACTTTGAAAAAGCTAAGACTGAATTGTTCAAATTAGCCGTTTTATTGGGCGGCACACTTTCGGGAGAACACGGCATAGGCTGCCAAAAAGCACCTTACCTGCCGCTCGCTCTGGACAAAACTTCAATAAAAATTATGAAAGAAATAAAAAAGATATTCGATCCGAATAATATTCTTAACCCCGGGAAAATGATTTAAAACAAAAGGAGAGTCGTGTGAAAAACTGTGTAATTTATTGCAGCGTGCCAAATGAATTTAACGCAAATTTGATAGCAAATACGCTTGTCGAAGAGAGCCTTGCTGCTTGTGTAAATATCGTCCCAAATATAACGTCCATCTACAAATGGGAAGGAATTATTCAGGAAGAAAAAGAGTTAATGTTGATAATAAAAACTCAAGAATCTAAATTTGAAGAAGTTAAAGAAAAAATATTGTCACTTCACGAATACACGGTGCCGGAGATTATTGCACTACCGATTGTGAACGGGCATGAAGACTATCAAAACTGGATTATTCGAGAAACTCAATGTTAGAAACAGCCGTAAAAAGAGAATATGAAGTCGTTCTGCAAAAAATGATTGAATTCATTGAGAATTTAGGACTTACAGTCAACACAAAAACAAAAGCCAGAGGACATCAAGGTTTTTTCCTAAAAGATAGAATCGATATTTCTGCAGGACTATCGGCTGAAAGAAAAATTGAAGTTCTGATACATGAGTTTACGCACTACATCCATGCAAAGATTGACCCGTCTATTTACAATAATCACGGCACATTGGCGGTTCTTTTCCCTAATTCGGATCTAAAAAAAATCGAAACAGAACTTTATGAAGTAACAAGATATTTTGATAAAAATACAGCCATGACAAGGCTTAACTCACAAAAAGATGCGGTTCTACAAAGAATAAAAGAAATCGATAAAGAAATTAAGTCGAATTACCCTGATTTTAAGCGTTCATATTCTTACAAACCTTTTGAAAAAGAGATTAAAAAATCTGACGCAAAATATCTTTTGAAATTCGATAAAGTCAGAATAAAAATACCTTTTTTCACAAAAACAAAAGATTATTCAATCAAGTCCATCGACACCGACTTTCCGCAGATGGAAGAAATTCTAAAAAACTACATAAGACTGAAAGCCCAACAACGCCTGCTCAAAAGGATTTCAGGCAGAATCACACGTTTAAAGTCTTATTACAAGAGGCCGAGCGAACTTTTTGCAAGATTCGTGGAGGCATTATTTATTGATACAGCTGTTACGGCAGAAATTGCACCGCACACATATCTTGTTTTTTGCCGTGAATTGGCTTCAGACAGGTATCTTGACCTTGCAGATTTCATAAATAATTTCTTTTAAGCTTAAATATTTTTCTTATGAATAAAAATCGAGTATAATTAAATCTATGAAAAAAAGATTACTATGGCTTGGAGAACTTTTGGTATGGGGATTAATTTTATTCTCAACGATATTTTTGAGCCTATATATTTATAATTCTAATGTAAGAAAGAAACACACTTACTATGCGTTTTTTAAAGACGTAGATGGTCTTATAAAAGGTTCGCCTGTAAAAATGCTCGGATATCAGGTAGGATATGTTTCGAATATTTCAATCGTGAATGAAGACGTTTTTGTAACTTTTATTATTACCGATAAAGAACTTGAAATGCCGCCCAAAATCACAGCTACTGTATCTTTTGCGGGCTTGGGGGCATCAAAGTCTTTAGAATTAAGCGTTCCTGAAGCAAATTCAAAGGCCAAAAACTACGTCACAACTGAAGAACCAAAACGGATTCAAGACTTTTATATTTATACAAACAGAATTGCACAGAACATCGTTGGGATGACTTCGGAGTTTATGAAAATCATGGATGCTCAAAGAACCGACATGGTAAAATCATTTATCAAAAATCCGGAACTTCTAAACCAAATACACAGCACTCTCGACAGTGTGCATAAAACAGAAACAGAACTTATGGAAAGGCGTAAAAATAAATGAAACCTGATTACAAAAATGTAGTTGTTGTCTCTCACCCATTGTGTGAACACAATCTGAGCGTTATCAGAGACAAAGACATTAACTCTGACGGATTCAAAAACTCAATGAAGCGTCTTGCTACGATTCTCATCCTCGAAGCGTCAAAAGACCTCCCTTTGAAAGAATGCAGCATAGAAACACCTATAAAAGAATGTATCGCAAATAAAGTAAGTGACGATTACAAGATTATATTCGCACCAATATTAAGAGCCGGGCTGGCAATTTCTGATGTAGCAAGTGAAATAATTCCTGACGCAAGCATACAGCACGTGGGAATGTACCGAGATGAAGCCACTCTCGAGCCTGTTTGGTATTATGACAAGACCCCTGTTTCTTATGAAAACCCTGAAAATGTAAAAGTTTTTCTTCTTGACCCAATGTTGGCAACAGGCAATTCTGCTCAAGCTGCAATAAGTCTTTTCCTAAAAAAAGGTATTTTAATAGAAAATCTCGTTTTCGTTTCAATTTTAAGTGCGCCTGAGGGCATGAATCTTTTAACCAGAGAATTCCCGGAATTGAAAATAATTACTGCAAAAATTGATGAAGAATTAAATAACAGAGGATACATTGTACCGGGCTTGGGCGACGCTGGAGACAGACTCTTTAATACCTTTGAAAAATAGGATTAAGAGTAAAAATGTATTATTTTGATAAAATTAACGACAAAAAAATATTAAAATCAAGCCTGATTCAATATTCTCAGGCATTTTTCACAACCCGAGAATCTGTTACAACTGCAAATGCTCTGGAAGACTTGAAACCATTTTCAGAAGAAAATATCAGAGAAATTGCGAGTTTTTTAAAAATACCGCAAGAAAGCATAATCAGCCCGACGCAAACACATTCCCCAAACATTGCTGTTGCGAAAAAGGGGAATAATTATCCTTACACTGACGCATTGATTCTGAAAGACACTGACATTGCAATTCTTTTGAACTTCGCAGACTGCACTCCGATAATAATCATTGATGAGGAGAAAAACATAGGCGCAATAGCCCATGCCGGCTGGCGCGGCACCGCTGCAAACATTACGGCAAAAACAGTCGAAATCTTAAAAAACGACTTTAAATGTAACCCCAAAAATATGAAAGCATTAATCGGCCCCGCAATTTCGATGAAAAATTATCAGGTTGATAAAGAGGTTTTCGAGAAACTTTCTTCGACCTTGAGCCGCGCATACATTGACTTTTACAGTTATGACAATGAAACAGGAAAATTTAATCTTGATTTAAAAACAGTAAACCTTCACCAGCTTGTTGAGGCGGGGTTAGATATTCAGACAATTGACAAGTGCGATTATTGTACCTATGATTCAAATGATATCTTTTTTTCATATAGAAAAGAGAATGGGAAAACCGCACGCCACAGTGCAATTTTGAAACTTTACACAAAATAATAAGAGGAGCCGAAATGTCAGTAATAGACAAATTATCATCAATCAGCGACACATTATCTGAAATTTTTAAATTTGCAGCAGAAAATGAAGAAATAAAAGAAGATTTTGAGGAATATCTGAAAACTATCGGGGCATACAACGCTACACAGGCTCAGATTAACTCAATTATGGTCACGTATGTTTTTGAAAGGCTCTTTCATAAAGGAACTGAAACAGTATTTTCAATTTTCTTAAAAGAAAACAAAAACATTGATGCCCAAACAAAAAAAGTCGTAAAAGCGCTTTCTGATTCAATTGATGCGCTTTTCGAAGTAAAAAGTGTTCAAAAAAACGGATTTGACCTTTACAGCCTTGTGAATGAAAAAAAATACTTCGCTATGCCTTTGGTCAAAATGAGCCACTTTAGAAGCATCTACAAAGGTTCTTATGTTCTAGCCAGAATCTTCAAATTTGAAAATGAATACTACATTGTTGAAATCAGAGACACCTTTTCGTCTTTAGAGAAAGATAAAGTTATGAGATATGCGGTTGCAAAAATCATTGAACAACCTGAAAATCTTTACAAAGATAACGATGAAAAACTCAAAGAAATCGAATCTGAAATTTCGAAGTTTACCGAAAAATTCATCGGCTGCTTCGGAACAGATGAAATAGTTACAACAAATGAATTTGTGGACAATTTAATCAGTGACTTCAACGATTATTACTTTGACGAATCAAAAAATCCTGAAGAAATCAAAAATCACATAAAAGCGATTGAGACATACGGATATTTCAAAGTACCTGAATTCAACAGCTCTTATGACAACTACATAGAATCTTCAATGGCAGTTTTCTCAAGCCACAGCAAAAAATACGACGTTGGTGTAATTTTCGACAAAGAATTGGGAATGTTCATTGTACCGTTTTACGGAACTTTGTGTCATATCTTCGAAACAGAGAATTACAAAGAAATCGAAGGCTGGGATGAATGTGTAAAAACATTTATGGAAAATGATAAAATCCCCGCAAGTCTTGTTCAACGACTCGCAGACAGATACAAAAACTTTGTGGAAATATTAAACGAAATATATGAGTCTGAGATGACGCTCAGTGAGTTTTTGGAGAAATACAAACTTCATTACCTCAAAAACAAAATTTATTCCCCTACGAGCGTGCTATACTCCTCAAAATCGTTTGGAGACCTGATGGGATTTATTCCAAGCGAAGATGAAGTTAAAGCAAAGGAAATTCAAGAACAAAACGGTTCTGCTATCGGCAGAAATGAGCCTTGTCCTTGCGGAAGCGGCAAAAAATACAAAAAATGCTGCGGTGCTATGGTATAATAAGGAAAATAAGCTAAATAAAAGGGGAAGTATGAAACATTTACTAACCGAGGTTCATTGCGAAACCCCGGAGGTCAAACAGCAAACATTAAAAGAATTAAAAAACGTCTGCGAACAGTGCAAAGCCTGTGAACTTTCAAAAACAAAGACCTGCACAGTATTTTCAGACGGGAGCGCAAATGCTGAAATTATGCTAATTGGCGAAGCGCCGGGTGCTGATGAGGACGCGACAGGCACACCATTCGTTGGCAGAGCAGGGCAGTTGTTAAACGTATTCTTGGAAGAGGCAGGAATCTCAAGAAAAAATGACCTTTACATCTGTAACACGATAAAATGTCGTCCGCCTCAAAACCGTGTCCCCACAAATGAAGAAAAAACGGCTTGTCAGTCGTACCTTGCGGCTCAGATTTCAATCGTAAAGCCCAAAATAATCCTTCTTTGCGGCGCGACTGCAGCAAATTCCTTCATCGAAGAAGATTTCAAGATTTCTCAAATCAGAGGACGCTGGCTCAATCTTTTCGATGACATAGAGACAATGGTTATATTTCATCCTTCATATCTGCTCAGAAATCATTCATTGGAAGAAGGAAGCCCGAGATGGCTTATGAAAAAAGACCTTAAAAATATAAAAAACAAACTCGAAGAGTTGCAAGAAAAGGCTTAAAACTGTCTTTTCATTCTACATAAAGCTTTTTGAGAGTTTTAAATTTCTTGTAAATGACACTGAGAAAAATCACAGTCATAACCAAAAACGATGTCGCAAGTCCAATCCAAAAACCTTTTAAGGACATGTGATAGTGATAAGCGAGCATGTAACCGAACGGTAGTCCAAACAGCCAATAGCCTGCAATCAAAGAAATTGAAGCAACTTTGGTCATCTTAAGGCCCTTTAAAATACCGCTCAAACTTACCTGTAATCCGTCAAACATCAGATAAAACGCTGCAATATGTAAAATAGGCAATCCAAGTGTAAGCATTTGTTCATTTGTCGTAAATATTTCAAATAACTGTTTCGGATAAACAATCAAAAACACTGAAGACAGCGCCATAATTGCTACAGACATAAAGGTCCCCGCTAAGGAATATCTTTTTATTTCAGTAAGATTTTTTGCACCGTTAAAGAAGCCAACCTTGATTGCAATTGCTGCAGAAATTGACATCGGAATCACATACGCACTAGATGTTATCGTAACGCCGATGTTGTGTGTCGCGGCAAGGATTCCTGCCTCACGGCCGACAAGAATTGTTATCAAATTGAAACCCAAAAACTCTAAAAATAAAGCGATTCCGATAGGATAACCTATTTTCAAGAGCTGTTTTACAAGGTTTGTGTCGAAAGGATTTTTGAAATTTATAAGATCAAAACAATAAACAAGAAGCACAATTCCCATCAAAATTCTTACGATAAATGCTGCAAGCGCCAAGCCTATTACCCCAAGACCGGGAATCGGACCGATTCCAAAAACGAAAGAGTAGGCCAAAATAAAATTCAAAACTAAAGCAAAAAGCAAAATCATATTCGGGAATTTTACAATTTCATAGGCCATCAAAAATTCTCTCAGACACTGATAAAGATACATTCCAAAAAGCGAAAATGCACAGATAAAGACATATTCCTTAATCATCGGTACCAAAAGCGGGTCAAAACCCATTTTGGGTATCAAAGGAACCATCAACAGACAAATTCCGCAAAAAATAACAGCAAGAATCATTGCAT
>CAZIVG010000033.1:0-12703 GCA_964542595.1 uncultured Muribaculaceae bacterium
TAACACTGCCACCCGGAGAGTTGATGTAGAGCATGATATCTTTTTCAGGATTTTCAGAATCCAACAACAACATTTGCGCAACGATAAGGTTCGCAACCATGTCATCAATCGGAGTTCCCAAGAAAATGATTCTTTCTCTCAATAATCTTGAAAATATGTCGAACGCGCGTTCTCCGCGGCTGGATTGTTCTACAACTGTTGGTACAAAGCTCATAAATTTTGCCCTTTCTAAGTTTGATTAATATATATTATAGTCTATTTTTTGCTTGCTGCAACGTATTTTACGTTGTTGTTGTCGAGAAGGAATTTTGTAACCTTTTGGCTCAATGCTTGCTGAGACATAGACTGAATCAACGCAGTATTTCTCTGAATCTCTTTAAGTATAGTTTCAGAATTTGTTTGGTACATCATAGCCATCTCGGCAATCTTTTGCTCCAAATCTTCAGCAGTAACTTGAATGTTCTCCAATTTTGCAATTTCAGTAATCATCAAGGAGTTTTTAATTCTGTTAAGTGCTTCTGTTTTAAGTTCTTCGTCAATTTTTTCAGCACCGTCTCTTTTAACTACTTCATCCCAAGTTACGCCTGTTTGCGCAACTTTTTGTTTGAAATCAGCCATAAGCGCATTTTTTTCTCTTTCAATCATAGCCGGTTGAACATCAACAGACATTTTTTCGAGAATAGTTTCAAAAACTTTGCTTGTAGCTCTTTTATCATTTTCGATTTTTGCTGTATTTTCGAGATATTTTTGAATATCAGCTTTTAAATCTTCTGCTGAATTGAAATGAGGACCGACTTTTTTAGCCAATTCGTCATTGATTTCAGGCTTAACTTTTTCTTTAATTTCAGTAATTTTGATATCAAATTTTGCGGGCTGGCCTTTGAGTTTTTCATCATGGTATTCAGACGGGAAAGTCACGTCGATTGTGAAGTCCTCACCGATTTTTTTACCGACAAGTTGTTCTGCAAAGCCCGGAATAAAATTGCTGTTTTCAAGGTCAAGCATGTAGTTTTTAGCAGATCCGCCTTCAATTTTTTCACCATTAAGATTTCCGTCAAAATCCATTATAACTACATCATTATCAGTAGTTTCTCTGTCAGTAACAGACTTAAGCTCTGTGAATTTTTGAGCAAGTTCATCAAGTTCTTTATCCATAGCATCTTTAGCTGTTTTGAACTCTTCAACTTCGAGATCCAAACCTTTGTATTTTTCAAATTTAACTTCAGGCTTAAGTTCAATTTTTGCAACAATTTTTACCGGCTTCCCTTTTTCGAATTCAAAAGATTCGACATAAGGTTCTGTAATCGGGCTCAAGTCATTTTCCGAAATAACTTGAGAAAAAGTTGATGGAAGCATATATTCCAAAACGTCCCTTTTAATCGTTTCTTCACCGATGTTTTTTTCGAGCACGGCTTTCGGCGCTTTGCCTTTTCTGAAACCCGGAATGTTCACTCTTTGAGCAAGTCTTTTGCATGCTTTTGAATATTCTTTTTCAGCAGTTTCAACATCAATTTCGATGTCAACTTTTACAACGTTATTCTCGAGTTTTTCAATTTTTGTGTTCATTTTTTGTTCCTTATTCTAATTTTAACGACGATTTTGCATATTAATTTTAAGAACATTATATTACAAAAGTTCTACAAATAAAGCATGTTCGACAAAAATTAGTTAATTTGGAGTAGATTGCTTTTGCTTCTTAAGTTCTTCAAAGGCTTCGAATAAATCCTCATTTGTAATCGTTATACCTTGAATTTCCTCGAGCTTTATTGAATCATTCAACATTTTCGTGTACATATCTCCTCGTTGAAGTGCGTTATGATATGCATTTGTTATTACTTCAGGAACATCTGAGCCGTTGAAATGTGATTCAAACATTTTTTCAAAAAGTTTTTCTTTTTCAACATTTTCAGCGATATTCTGCTTTTTGGCATTTATCTCATAAATCTGTGAAATAGCTTTTTTGTCAGGCAGAGGCACTTCTATGTGCATTCCGAAACGTCCTGAATCAAGCATTGCTTTGTCAATAAGGTCCTTTCGGTTTGTAGCTGCGATGACAAATACATTTGAATTGCTTTTTTCAAGGTCACTCATAAGCCCTAAAATCTGGTTTACAACACTGTCTTCAAATCTTGATTGATCTGAACCTTTGCGCTTTTTTACAGCAGAGTCTATTTCATCAATAAACAAAATACAAGGCTGCTTTGCTTGTGCTGTTTTGAACAAATTTCGCCAGTTTTCTTCTGAGCGGCCTACATGCGCATGTGTCATTTCATTAGCATTTATATATAAATAATTTGCATTAACTTCATTTGCCACAGCCATTCCAACAAGCGTTTTCCCGCATCGTGGCGGTCCGCAAAGCAGTATGCCTTTGTTTAGCCTGATATTGCTGAATGCTTGAGGATATTTCAGCGGGCAAATGACACGCTCTTTCAATGATTGCACTACCCTCTCAAGACCGCCTACGTCATCAAAAGTAATTTTCTTCAAGCCTCTGTCATTGCTTTCAGTTAGGACGCTTGAAAAAACTGATGAGTTGTATCTGGAAATATCTTCGTGGGTTTTGAGCAGGCTGTATTTATTCAAATGTTTTTCTGCATTTGATTTGTCTGTTTTTTGAGGGATTGTAATTTGAATCGGGTTTTTATCAAAAAGTTCTTGTGATATAAATTCACCGCTTTTTATCTCGCAAATCTCACCGGAAGAAAGGCTGTCGTACGATTTTTCATTTTTGACTTTTGATACGTGCCACGTTGACGGATTCATCATTATGTATTTTTTATCGTCTTTGATTATAGCAAACGGACATTTAATTTTTTCTTTATCTTCCAAGACGTAAATATTCAAAATCGGATTATTAAGCTTGCTCACATTTTGATTCAAAACAAATAAGGAATTTTCAAGATTGTTTGTTGCAAGAAACATAGTATAATCATCAACAGCTTCAACACCTGCATCAATTTTTTCTTTAAATGAATTGCCGAATAATCCGTGAAAGGCTATGTTGTAAATGCCTGATGATTTGTATGATTGAGTCTGTTTCATTGCATCGAAAGGCGTAACAGGTGATGAAATATTTGGAGAAGCTGTATGAATATTGCTCGACCTCATATTTTTATTCGTTGAAGTGTTTATCTTTTGTATTTTCATAATCTCTTAATCTTCGTTTCAATCCTAGGGGCACCCTCATGCCTGTATTAAAACATGAACAAAAAAAAATTTGCCGGTTGCTGTTATTAAAAAAAATTGTAAAGAAACATTAAACTCTACGACAAAAATAGCAATTAAATTATTCAGAATCCTTTATAGATACATAAAATTTACAACAATTAGATGAAAGGTAAAGGTAAACTAAATGGGGATCATGGTCAATGCGGGTACTTACACAACCGTAAAAAAAACTGCTGTAAAAGTAGCAAAACAAACCGGTACTGCAGTATCAGAAGCAATTATTGATTTTAAAAAAGCAAACAAGCAAAAGGATATTTCACATGAAGGTGGCTTCTTTAAATCACTTATTAAACAAATAAAAAATCCTCGCCACGCAGCAACTGAACTTGTTGAAGTAAAAACAGTATTAGGACCGGACGGAAGAGATACACTCGCAATAAAACACGGCCTTAATTTATCAGGTTATGTTGTTGAAGGCGGCACAGTACCCGTGAAAATGCCTGAAGTTTTGACAAAAAAATCCGTAATGACAGCCTTGAACGAAGCAAAAACTAAAGCTAAAGCAATTACAAATAATAATTACAAAGCTGTTATTATAAACAATCCTGATTTGGAAATTAAAAGATTGAAATAATAACAATTTTCAAACAAAGAAAAAGCGGGCTAGTGCTCGCTTTTTTTGCATTTCAAAATCATAGGATAAATCGCCACGATAAAAAAAGCAGTGAAAAAAGCACTTAAAAACGAAGCAATTTGATGCGCAAAAATAAGAGCAAAAAGTTCTCTGACAACAAACGAAGACAGAAACAAAAGCCCCAAACCGATTAGCCCTGAAATGACTTTGTTTTTCAAAGAAACGGGGACGGAAAAGTCCACAAAACGTCTTTCGGTTATCCACCCGCTAAAAATACCTGCAAACAAACCTAATTTCGGATAAACGCCATGCTTCATTTCCAAAGGATTTACAACATCAACCAAGCTGTTATAGCTAAGCATCTGAGAAGAACATTTCAGGCTTAAATAAATATATAAAATCGTCAGGAAAATCATCATAAAAGCGTAAAAAACTATGTCATTATTTTTCTTTTTATCAATGAATTTAAGAACCAAATCAACGCCGAACAAAATAAAAACACCAAGAATCATCGATACGATTACGTCTTGGGGGGTATGAACTCCAACGTAATTTCTTGAAAAAGCAACAAGAAAAACCAACAAAATCATTAAATATCTGACAATTTTATTTTTCCACCATAAAAATGCAGAACCACCCCAAATGCTCGCAGCACCTGCTGTATGTCCACTCGGAAAAGAATATCCATCCGCAGCAGGAACAGCTTTTTCCACAGGACAAACCCTATTATCAATAAGCCAAGGTCGCTTCACACACGCTGTCATTTTCAAAAAAACATTCACCCACAAAGTCAATCCTACACTGAAAAGTAGAAAAGTTCCGGCTCGTTTATTGAAACACCAATACAAGATTGCTACAAAGCTTATTGGAATAAAAAACTCACCAAACCAAGTCATTATCATAAAAAAGCCGTCGAAAACACCGTGAGTCAATTCTCTGAAATGTTGCAAAAGCAATAAATATTTTATCTGTAATTCCATTGTTCCAAACATAGTTTTATTTTATATTTTGTTTTAAATACGCCTCAATAAATCCGTCCAAGCCGCCATCCATAACAGAATCGACGTTACCGACTTCAAAACCGGTACGATGATCCTTAACCATTTTGTAAGGATGAAAGACGTATGAACGAATCTGAGAACCAAAATTTATGTCAAAGTTCTCACCCTTAAGTTCAGCAAGTTTTTTGTCGTGTTCAGCCTGTTTTATCGCGAGGAGTTTTGACGCCAGCATTTGCATTGCTGTTTCTTTGTTTTGGAGTTGCGAGCGCTGCTGCTGGCATTTTACGACAATTCCCGTAGGTTTGTGCAAAATCCTTACAGCAGTTTCAACTTTATTAACGTTTTGACCGCCAGCGCCGCCTGAGCGCATAGTTTCCACCTCAAGGTCGTCAGCCGGAATATTAATCGCTTTTTCAAAATCCTCAATAACAGGGCTGACTTCAAGCGAAGCAAAGCTTGTTTGGCGCTTTCCGTTTGCATTAAAAGGAGAAATCCGAACGAGCCTGTGAACGCCTCTTTCCGCCTTAGCAAGACCGAAGGCATATTTACCTGAAACTTTAAATGTCGCTGATTTTAACCCCGCCTCTTCACCATCGGATTTATCCAGAAGTTCCACTTTCCAGCCCTTTGACTCTGCCCATCGAGTGTACATCCTGAATAACATCTGTGTCCAGTCCTGTGCATCCGTTCCGCCTGCACCTGCGTTCACAGTCAAAATCGCATCATAGGAATCATATTCGCCTGACAAAGTCATCTGGATTTCCCACTTATTCATTTCATCATCAAGTGAATCAAGATTATTTTGCAATTCTTCCCAGAGCGACTCATCTTCTGTTTCGTTATAAAGTTCAACCAAAAGTTCGCAATCCTCAACAACTTTATCCCAACGATGCGTTTGCTCAAGAGAATTTTTGTACTCGGTTAATTCTTGAGAAAGCTTTGCCGCTTTTTCAGGATCTTTCCAAATATCTTCAGCCTGAAGCTTTTCATCAAGTTCAAGAATTTTTACTCTAAGCCCGTTCGGGTCAAAGACACTCCTTCGCTTTGGAAATTTTCAAAGCAAGTTCTTCAAGTTTTTGTTTTTGTTCGATATCTATCATTTTAGCCCTTCTTCGCCGCTCCTGCAATTTCGGAATCCAACCTCAAGAAAACAGGCTTAATTTTTTCTTTTTCTGTAATTTTGCCTGCCGAAATTCCGCCCCACTTAAGGTCATCAAGTTTCACATCAACAGCTTTTTCGTCTCTGTTCAATTGTTCAAAAATGTCTTGTGAAATGTTTGGGCAGTATGGTGCAAGTAGGGCGCCTATGAATCTCATCGACTCTAACACAGTATAAAGCACCTGCGCACACTCCTGCATCTTCTCATCTTTTGCCAAGCCCCAAGGTGCCGTGTCATTGACGTATTTGTTTACTGTATTTGAGAAATTAACGATTTCTTGCGCCGCTTCTGCTATTTCGAATTTGTCGAATCTTTCTTGAACAAATTTAACAGTTTCCATTGCTGCTTTGGCAATTTCGTTTTCAGCGGGAGTTATGAATTCCTGCTTAATTTCACCGTCAAAGTATTTCACCTGCATATTCAAAGTTCTGTTTAAGAGGTTGCCGATGTTGTTAGCAAGGTCAGCGTTGACTCTTTCTTTAAAGTCAAAATCGGAATAGTTTCCGTCGCGTCCACATTGTGCCGTCACCATCATAAAGTATCTGAAAGCATCAGGCTGAGTCAATTCAAACGTTTCCATAACATCTTTCGGCGCGATTACATTTCCGATTGATTTTGACATTTTTGTCTGGTCAATTGTAATCCATCCGTGTGCAAAAATTGTCTTTGGCAAAGGCAAATCCAGCGCCATCAAAAACGCAGGCCAGTAGATTGCGTGGAATTTCAAGATGTCTTTTCCGATAACCTGAACGTCAGCAGGCCAATATTTTTTAAACATCTCGGAAGGATTTTCCGTATCATAGCCTAAAGCTGTGATATAATTCGAAAGCGCGTCAATCCAAACATAGATGATTTGGGAATCATCACCCAAAACCGGAATTCCCCACGAAACAGATTCAGCTGAACGCGAAACAGAGATATCCTCGATGTTTTCAAGCTGATTCAAAAGTTCATTAACCCTGAATTCAGGCAGAACAAATTCGGGATTCTTTTTGATGTACTCAATGATTCTTTCTTTGTATTTTGAAAGTTTGAAGAAATAGTTTTCTTCCTTAACCTCTTCGGGTTTCTTTTGGTGATCAGGGCAAAGTCCGTCTTCTGTCAAATCTCTCGGGTTCAAGAAAGACTCACACCCAGCACAATAAAGACCTGTGTAAGAGTGCCTATAAATGTCTCCGTTGTCCTGCAATTTTTTAAATATTTTTTGTACAATAGCTTTGTGTTCAGATTCTGTCGTTCTTATTAATCTATCGTAAGTGATTTGTTGACCTTTCCACGCATCCACGAATTTTGCCGCATTTTGGTCACAAAGCTCTTGCGGAGTAATTCCTGCCGCTGCAGCCGTTTTCTGTATTTTAATACCGTGTTCGTCAGTCCCTGTAAGGAAATAAACATCATCATATCTTTGACGAAAGTGGCGGGCAAAGACATCAGTCATTATTTTTTCGTAAGCGTGTCCGATGTGGGGCGCACCGTTTACATAGTCAATTGCTGTTGTTAAGTAATATTTTGTCATATTCTATCCCCTGTTTTAAATATTTGATAGAATAAAATTACCACAAAATACGGAGAAGATAAATATGACACGTTTCAACGACAGAAAAAATGACGAATTAAGACCTATAAAATTAACAAAGGATTACACAAAACATGCCATAAGCTCTGTGCTGGTTGAGTTTGGTGACACAAAAGTCATCGTAACAGCTTCTGTCGAGGAAAAATCTCCAAAGTGGATGGACAAGGATGACCCGAGAGGTTGGGTTACAGCAGAATACTCATTGCTGCCGACTTCCACTCATACACGCTGCCAACGCGAACGCTCTAAAATCTCCGGCAGAACACAAGAAATCCAACGTCTTATCGGCCGAAGTCTCCGCTCTTGTGTCGATTTGGCTAAAATGACCGGAGTCACAATCACGATTGACGCTGATGTCATTCAAGCAGACGGCGGCACAAGATGTGCAAGCATTTGCGGCGGTTTTATTGCTCTTGAAGAAGCGATTAAAAAACTTATCGAAAAAGGTACTCTCAAAGAAAACCCAATCATAGACCCAATTGCCGCAGTATCTATCGGAATCATTGAAGGTGAAGTCAAACTCGATTTGGACTATTCCGAAGATTCTAACGCACAGGTTGACTCAAATGTTGTTATGACAAAAAGCGGGAAAATCATTGAGTTTCAAACGACTGCCGAAGGCGAACCTTACGAAAAGAATCAGCTGTACCAAATCCTTGATACAGCCGAAAGAGCGATTCAAGACATTATTTCAAAATATTAGTAACTTATTTTGCCTTCTCTTATAACTTTAGCTGCGCAAGACATTCCTAAACCTGTTCTTGTACAGTCCGTCACGCCATCAATACCGGCAGGAACAAGCCCTAAGTTTTTGACAAGCGCAAAAACAAACATATCCTCACCAAATTTGTTAGGAGCTTTGTCTCCGTTGACATCTACAATAAAACGACCTATGCAACTAGCTTGTGTTGAAGCAGAAAGACCGTTTAAAGCACACGGACTCGCCCCACCCCTGTAATTATACCACATGCCGTCAGCTGTTCTCATTCCGTATTCATAGCCGTCATAATCAGCAACAACCGAATTAGTATTGTTCAAATACTTTGGTTGACCTTTTGTTGCGCAACCTGTTTCATTATATCCACATATTTTTATCACATTAAAGTGTCCTGTAAATAATGGCCAAAATTTCTCCGGATCATTCCAATAAGGTGTTTTCCCCGGTGGTCCAGACTCCATCTCAACTTTAGACACAGCTTGACTCAACGAAGAATCGGCTTTTTTACAACCTATTACATACTCTCTTTTTTGCATATTTTGAAACAATGCCAGTATCGATATTGCTGCGATTACACCGATTATCAGCAACGCAACCGTAATCTCCGCCAATGAAAACGCTCTTTGTTTTTTCATTCCTCGCCCTAACATTCAGTAACCACCCTGATTGCATTATAAGCTATATCTGTAAGCATTTCAATCTCATCTTCCGTGATGATGTATGCAGGAATGAAATAAATGACATTGCCTGTCGGTCGCAAAATAGCGCCCAACTTCATTGCCTCTTTGAAGATTTTATGCCCGACTCTTTCTTCAAAAGGATAATTTCCCTTTGTTTCTTTATTTTTTACAATCTCAATTGCTCCAATCATCCCGATATGACGAACATCACCGACATGCTTAAGCCCCTTGAATTTTTCAAGTGCATTTTTAAGACAATCTATTTTGGGACCTAAATTTTCAACGATTTTTTCTTCTTCCATAATTTTAAGGTTTTCAACCGCAATCGCACACGCAATCGGATTTCCCGTAAAACTATGGCCATGGTAAAACGCCTTAACGGTAGAATAATCATCATAAAAAGCGTTATAAATCTTGTCGGTGGCAATGGTTGCAGCCAAAGGGATATAACCTGCAGTAATGCCTTTTGCAACACAGAAAATATCGGGTTTTATTCCGGCATGTTCAAACGCGAAATATTTCCCTGTTCTTCCAAAAGCCATTGCGACTTCATCATCGATCAGCAAAATATCGTACCTGTCACAGAGTTCGCGAACCCCTTTTAAATATTCCGCAGGATAAACACGCATGCCTGCAGCCCCTTGAACCAAAGGCTCAACGATCATAGCCGCAATTTCAGCCGAACGCGCTTTGAAAAGTTGTTCAACGTCGCTCAAGCATTCAGTCTCACAATCGCCTTGAACACAGCCTTTTGGGCATCTGTAACAATATGGCGCACAAACTTTTAAAGTATCAAAAACCAGAGGGTTAAAGATTTTTTTGTACAAATCAATCCCTCCGACAGAAACCGAACCGAGCGTGTCTCCGTGATAAGAATCTAACATTGAAACAAAGTGTTTTTTTTCAGGCTTGCCTTTTTGGTACCAATACTGGTAAGCCATTTTTATTGCAACTTCGACCGCTGTCGAGCCGTCATCAGAATAAAACACCTTTGTGAAAGGATCTCCTGCCAGTTTTATCAATCTTTCAGCAAGTTCTATTGCGGGTTTGTGAGTGAAGTCAGCAAGCAAAACGTGTTCAATTTTGTTTGCCTGCTCTGTCAAAACATTGTTCAATCGTGGGTTTGAATGTCCCAATGTATTCACCCACCAAGAAGAAATCGCGTCGATATATTTATTCCCCGCTGAGTCATAAAGGTAAATCCCCTCACCTCGTTCAATCAAAGTAGGCTGAAATGTGCCGTCTTCAAACTGCTTGTGCTGAGTGTCAGGGTGCCAAACGTATTTCAGGTCTTTTTCTATCCATTCTTGTTTTGTCGTCATTTTTATTCCTTAATTCCTTAAAATGTGGAGACAAAAGGATGCTATATTACAAACTTTCCGTCTTTATAGATCAAAACGTCATCAGCAAAAATCTCCGAGCCGTTTTTCATGTTTTTAATCAAATCCCAGTGCAAGCCTGATACATTTTTTCCACCTGTTTCAGGGTATGAAGCACCAAGCGCCATGTGAATCGAACCGCCTATTTTTTCGTCAAAAAGAATGTTACCTGTAACGTCTTGAATCATATAATTCGTACCGATAGCAATTTCGCCTACAAACCTTGCACCTTCGTCCATATTAATCATATTCAGGAAGAAGTCTTCACCTTTTTCCGCAGTTGCTTCGACAACTTTGCCGTTCTCAAGTCTCAATCTGACTTTTTGGGATTCATTTCCTCTGTAAATCTGAGGGAAGTCAAAATAAATCGTACCGTTAGCGCTGTTTTCAACAGGAGATGTATAAATCTCACCATCAGGAAAATTACACAAACCTGAACAGTTTTTCCAGATTCGGCCGGTTGTGTCGAAAGTGATGTCTGTTTCTTCACCGACAATTCTTAATTTCGATGTTTTAGTCAGGTAATCGGCTAATCTTTGCTGCTCTCTATCGATTTCTTCCCACTTAGAAATAGGGTCTTCAAGGTGCAAGTAACAAGAATTAATCAAAAATTCCGTATAATCGTCCAAAGACATTTTAGCCTCTTGAGCGAGTGCATTTGTCGGAAAATCAGCGATAACCCAATTCAATTCGCCTTTCGCAGAACGATTCAGCATAAGTTCAGAAAGAGAACGAGTGGCTGCAGATCGTTTTGCCGCTTTTTTCGAGTCTGCTTTTGCCATCGATTTTGTATTTGTAGGTGCGCCTATCGAAATCAAGACATCCGCTTTTTCGTACTCGATTTTTGACATCGGATCAATATATTCGAGTTGTTCATCGTTTGCGAATTTTATAAATGTTTCACCCAATCCATCCATCATTGTTCGGACGATCGGATTCGCACCTTTTTGAAGAACCTGCTTATAAATTTCTTTCACAAGCGGTTGCGCCTCGTGACTTGTCGCTCTGATAATTACCAAGTCGTCTTTTTTCACCTTTGTTGAATAGTCAACAAGGACTTTTGCGTATTTTTCCCACAATTTATTCATAATTTTACCTCTGTAACAATCTACAGGTTTTATTATAGTATGTTTTAGCTGTGAGGTAAAACAGAATCGCCTATAAATATTTTTTTGTCAGGTTTTGATTTTTTTACTCTGGCATTATAAAAAACTTCTCGAATCGTCTTATCAAAAACTTTTGGCTCCAACTCCGTAAGATTTAAAAATCCTTCTTCACCCATAACTTTCTTAGCTGCTTTTATCTGGCGAATATTTTCATAAAAATATTTTGAAATAACATCTTCACCGAGATTACAAAAAGCATCCTCAACTTGTTCAGAAGCCTTTTTAACTGTGTCATTTTTCAACTTAATGTAATCCTTAAATCCGTCATAATCAAAAGTATTTGCGGTTATTTTAAAATTTTCGAGAACATTTTTTATATACTTACTCGGCACATTTCTGAAGTTAAGTTCAATTGCTGCAGTATAAAGCTTTACTTTCAACTGTCCCTGATAATTTTTGCAGCTGTTAAAAATACTACAAATGTGTTTTTCGTCAAAACCATCTTTTTTCATTCTGACAAGGTAGCCAAAATGCTGTTGATTGCCATTTGCAGTCTCTAAAAACGTACTGATATGTTCTTCCTTTATTCCCAGACGTCTCAACCTCAAGCCACCATCAAACGGAAGAGGCGGATGAGGATGAACATCAAAATTTTTCAATATTTGTGAGGAAGTTTCTCGCAGTTTTGCGGGTTTCTTTTTGAAGAAGTCTAATACTCTACTGAAAAAACTCATTCTCTTTGGCGGCAAGCCTTTAAAGGCAGGAGAAGAGACCGAAACATCATTTTTGAAGCTTTCGGTTTTATGCTTTTTCGTGTATGTATTATTTGTTGTTGATAAAGTTATTTTCATAGTTAGTTTCATAAAACAAGAAAAAAAAAGTTTTTGCTAGTTATAATTAATTTTGCAAAAACTTTTAATATTTGTTTAATTTTAAAACTCCAAAAATCAGCACAAAGTATTTTCTGCTTTTCTCAGAGTAATTCCGCGTTTTGATTCACGGATGAATTGAACAAATTTTTGAACATATTCATCGTTGGGGAATTCCTCTGCAATGACTTCTGCAGCTTTTGTAATCAGATATTTTTCTGATTTAAGAATTTTCAAAGCTTCTTTCAATGCCGCTCTTGATTCCGGTGAAACGCCTCTTCTTTTCAGACCAATAGAGTTAATACCGTGAGGAATCGGAGGTCTTCCCTCACGTTTAACATAAGGGAGACAATCCATTCTTGCAGAAGAAAAACCGCTTAAAATTGTCATCTCACCAATTCTTAAGATT
>CAZIVG010000034.1:0-12559 GCA_964542595.1 uncultured Muribaculaceae bacterium
GAACACTACAAATTCAGAATCCAATTCTCTGAAAAAGACATAAACGCATTCAAGATGATTTTAAGACCTGCAAAAGCTGATTCCTTGGAAAAAGTAAAATCTCAAACATTGATTTTCGAGCGTGACCACAATGGCGGGTTATTTTTGACACAAAACGGCCAAAAAACACAAGTCAACAAAAACAACATCGAGAAAAAAAACACACTCGCACAACTGGACGAACTAACCGAAAAATCCGATGAAAGTTACAAAACAACATACGCGCTAAATCTGATCCTGCTTGCATTGTTAACAAGCAAAAAGAAAAAATACGATAAAATTTACAATAAGGAATCTAGTCCAAAATCGTAACTCGGCCTGAATCGAAATTCACATAGCCTCTAACGATTTCAAATTTGCCTTCATGATGCGCTTTTCTCAGAAGAGGAGAGCGTTTCAAAAGTTTTCTCTTTTTCACAAGAGTGTAATCTCTGGCGAGTTCGTTGTAACATTCTGTCTCTGAATCAATAATCTCATAAACTGAACGAACCAAAAGCGGAAACTTTTCAGGCTCTTCCGGATAAACAGCCTTCGCAGCCTTCATAACGCCGCAGTCGTCATGGCTCAAAACCATTACCAACGGAATATTAAGGTGATCAACGGCATACTCGACACTTTCCAAGATGTTTGGCCCGATAACCGCACCGGCTCCTCGAATCGTAAAAATGTCCCCAAAACCTTTGTTGAAAATGAACTCGGGAATTACTCTGGAATCAGCACAAGTCACAACGCAGGCAATTGGAGATTGGCTATGCTGCTGTGCAATGAGAGAGTCAACTCCTCTGTTTTGTGGGATATTAACCCCGTTAACAAAATCATCGTTACCCTGAAGCATTATATCAAGGGCCGCTTGCGCTCTTGCGTTTAGTGGTCTTTCGTTCATGCCTGCCTCCTGTTTTGAGTAATACAGTAAACCAATTATTGTTCAGTTTCGATATTTTTAACTTCTTTTGCCTCAACCTTTTTTGTGTTAGGCAATTCACTGTCTTCTGAAAAAACTTTTTTCCTGATTTTCTTATCAGCTTCGATTTCAAGCTGCTTGTTGATGATAACAGTTTGCGCAACCTGAATCACGTTACTTGCAATCAAATAAAGCAAAACGCCTGCAGGAATCGGGATAAAAAGGAAGGTTGCCGTAAGCATAACGGGCATCATTGTTCCGAGTGTTTTTTGCATTACTTCTTGAGTTGGGTCAGGTGCTGTCGCTTTGTTCGCAGCCATCATAATTTTTTGTGTCAAGAACATTGACGCACCAAAGATCACCACAAGAATCAGAACATCGTAGTGGAAAGAAGCTTTTGTCACGACAGTAGGAACTGACGCAGCAAGGATGTCTCCCTGACGGTTGAATTTAACTTTTTCAATTTCTCTGGTGTTGTTATCTGTGACAGTCGCTTCAGCACTGGTGATTTTGTCAAGCTGGCTGAACTTCAAATCAAAATCATCAAGACTGATTTTCAAATCAACAGTTTCACCGGGAACAATGTCGCCTTGGACCTTGAGGGCGTTTCTGGCGTTTTTCAGTTTTACGCCTTCGAGTTCTTTGCCGTCAACATAGACCTTAATATTTTTATTCAATGAGAATGTATCGTTTTTTGTAACAGAGAAAGAACCGTCGTTGGAGATTCCTGCGTTGCCTTTCAAAGTCGCATCAAGCCTGTTGATGAACAAGAATTTTGACTGACCTGCCATTGCAATAAACTGCGGACTCATCAAAGATGAATACAGCAAAATGAAAATCGGCATTTGAATCAACAAAGGCAAGCATCCCGCCATCGGGTTGAATTTGTGTTCTTTGTAGAATTCCATCATTTTTTGCTGCATGACCTGCGGATTGTTTTTGTAACGGTCTTGAATCGACTTCATTTTTGGTTGAAGCATTTGCATCGTTTTCATAGAACGCTGTTGAGACACGTTCAACGGCCACATCGCAAGCCTGATAATCACTGTCAAAGCGATAATCCCCAGCCCATAGCTTCCGAAAATATTACTGAGTTGTTTCAAAAAGTCGATTGTTAATGTTGTAAAATCCAATTTATTTCTCCCCTGATTAATCTTATTTCTAACCTATCCAAAGTATATTCTAAAACAAAAATATGTAATGTAATGTAAATTTATGATATCTTAATAATGTGTTGAGTAAAAAAAGAATAATTTGAAGGATTTGTATATGAAAATCGTTGTTTTTGGAGCAAGTGAGATTGGCTGTTTGATTGCCACGGAATTTTTCGAAGACCATGACATCACAATTATCGACAAGGATGAAAACCGAACGGAAGCGTTGAACAAGCTTGATATAAGTTTCGTTGCTGGGAACGGCTCGAATATAAATACTTTAAAGTCATCGAACATTGAAGACGCAGACATATTCATCGCTTGCAGTGCATTTGACGAAGCGAACATCGTTGCATGCCTGACAGTGAGCAGATTAAGCCGTGCAAAGACGGTTTGTTTCGTAAGCAACCCCGAATACATCGAATCACTAAAACTCATGAAAAACACGCAATACGAAATGATAGACTATGTGATTTGGCCGGAAGAACTTCTCACACAAGAGATTTTCAGAATAATAACGGTTCCTGATGCGGTTGATGTTGAAAACTTCGCAAACGGAAAAGCAAGACTTTTGGAGTATAGAATAAAAGAGGATTCACTTCTCTTAAACAAGAAAATCAAGGATTATATCTTCCCGCAAGAGGTTCTAATCGTTGCGATTACAAGAGATTCCAACCTCTTTATTCCTGATGGAGATACCGAATTCAAACTCAACGACAAGGTAATTTTCATGGGATCCTCAACGTCACTGGACATCCTCGCAAGAGAAATTTTCCAAAGCCACTCAAAGGTTAAAACCGCTGCGATTATCGGCGGAGGGAGCGTGGGATTGAGTTTGGCTCAAAACCTTGAAAAAATAAACATAAAAACCAAAATCATTGAACAGGACTACAAACGTTGTGAATATCTTACAGAAATTCTCAAAAAGACGCTTGTACTTTACGGCAACGGCTCAAATATGGAACTTTTAGAGCAAGAAGATATAGGAGAAAGTGACGTAGTAATCAGCGTTACAAATAATGACGAAAAAAATCTTTTGTGTTCACTTTTAACAAAGCAAATGGGTGCAAAAAAAATCATCACAAGAGTATCAAAACCCGCTAATATCGCATTGTTTGAGAAAGTGGGGATAGATGTTGCGCTTTCGCCGAAAGAAGCATCAATCAACGAAATAAGAAACAATTTGATTGAAACAGACGTTGAAATCCTTGCCACAGTGGAAAGAGGACAGGGGCGCATCATCGAAGCGATTGTTCCGGAGAATTTTAAAGAAGTCACAATGATGGAGTTAAAACTCCCGGAAAAGGCTATCATAGCCATAATTCAGCGAGGCGCTCACGTTATTATTCCAAAAGGAAACACGCTTCTTCGTGCGAAGGACTCGCTTTTAATCTTCACTCGTGAAGAAAGTTCACAAAAAATCATCGATTTTTTCAGAGGGTAATTTAATTTATGAGACTTACATATATTTTTACGGCACTGAGACTGATTTTAAGATGCATTGCACTCGTGATTCTTGCACCCGCTGCTGTTGCAATTTATTACAAAGACTGGCACTCGGTTTTGGCATTTGTTTGCGCATCTTTCACGGGCGTCGTTTTAAGTTTCATCTTGAGACGAAAATCAGACACATTTGAAAGTCTCAATGACATTAAAAAATCAGAAGCACTCTGTGTTGTGGCTGTCTCATGGGCAATTTTCGGCATAATCAGTGCGATTCCGTATCTTTTTTACGGATTTTCACCATTAAACGCTCTCTTTGAAGCCGTTTCCGGAATAACAACAACAGGGGCAACTATTTTGACCACATTCACTTACCCGAAAGCTATGTTTTTCTGGCGTTCGATGAGCCAATGGCTGGGCGGTATGGGGATAATCGTTTTATTCATCGCTGTTTTGCCTCAATTCGCTGTTGCAGGCCGCCAAATGTTCTTTGCAGAAGCCCCCGGCCCCACAGAGGACAAAATCACTCCGAGAATTCGTCACACGGCAACAGCCGTTTGGTCGCTTTATTTAATTATCACACTTGCTGAAATTGTGTGCTTAAAAATTGCAGGAATGCCTTTATTTGATGCTTTTTGTAACTCCTTTTCAACCCTCGCCGCAGGTGGCTTTTCACCCAATCCAACCAGTATTATGGGTTACAATTCAAACTTGATTTGCTGGATAATGATTTTTTTCTTGCTGCTTTCAGGCATGAATTTTTCCTTAATGTACAAAGTTTATTTAACAAAAAAGCCCTCCTTGTTGTTTAAAGATGAGGAGTTTCGAGTTTATGCCGCAATAATCCTTTTCTTTGCTTTTTCGATTGCCGGATTTTTGTATCTGGACAACTCGTACAACATTGTAAATGCGATAACAGCGGGCTTTTTTCAGGTTTTAAGCATAATCACAACAGCAGGTTTTGCCTCAGTGGATTTTGCACAATGGACGCTCAACGCGAAAATGTTCCTGTTCGTTTTGTTCTTTATTGGTGCGTGTGCAGGCTCTGCAGGCGGCGGATTGAAGGTCGTCAGATTGATTTTCCTGTTTAAGTATTTGAGAAGAGAAATCGCAAAAATCCTTCACCCTAACGCTGTTTACCCCATTAAAATTAACAAAACGATTTTGCCGACAGAATTTATTCCATTAATTGTTTCGTTTATTTTCTTTTACTATTTGATTTTTGTTATCAGTGCGTTTGTGATTTCAATATTTGAAAACAGCACTCTTATCGGCGTAACGAGTAGTATCACAACGCTCGGAAACATCGGCCCCGGCTTCGGCATAATTGGTCCGATGGGGACATTTGACATTCTTCATCCTGTTTCGAAAATCTTTTGCATTTTCAACATGCTGGTCGGAAGGCTGGAATTGATTCCGTTTTTGGCGATGCTCCATCCTGATTTTTGGAACATCAGAAAGTAAGACAAAATACATCGAATACACGTTTAAATAAGGCGGTTATCTGGTAGAATTATTTTTATAGAAACAGAGGTACAACCGTGGAAAAAACTATCAAGACATCAATAAAATACCCCTACCTGACAAAACCGGTAGAAATCTATGATCGCGAATGCGGTCACAAAATCGTCCTTGCCCATAAAGAAGGCGGATTGGTAAACATTTCCAGTTGGGTCAAAACAGGCTCGATCAATGAGACTGACGAAAACAACGGAATATCGCACTTTCTCGAACACTTGATGTTCAAAGGCACAACAAAACACAAAGCAGGCTACTTTGACAAAACCCTCGAATCAAAAGGCGCAATCGTCAACGCTGCCACCTGGAAAGACTACACTTTTTATTACGTAACTCTTCCACAAGGGCCTGAGGGCGAATATTTTAAACAAGCAATCGAACTTCACGCAGACATGATGCTTGACCCGATTGTCCCCGAAGAAGAAATCGGACCTGCATTCACTTTGGGCGACGAAACTGTTTCACAAAAAAGAGAACGCCACGTTGTTATCGAAGAAATCAGAATGAGGCAAGACCAGCCTTGGACAAAGGTTTACAACGCTGTAAACAGAAATATGTTCAAAAAACACCCTTACAGAAGAGATGTAATCGGCTTCCCTGAAACGATTGCCTCAATTCCGAGAGAAACGATTCTTGACTATTACAGAACACATTACACCCCAAACAACATCACCACAATAGTTGTAGGTGATTTCAACAACGAAGAAATTCTTGAGAAAGTAATAAGGGAATTCGATTTTAAAGGCAGAGAAAACTTCCAAAACCCTCAACACGAAATTGATTTACCTGAAAATGAAGAAAAATTTATTGAATTAACAGGAAAAATAACCACGGGCTTCACAATCACAGGATGGCTCGGACCTGTTGCTTGCGAAATTAACGACAACATCGGACTTGACATAATCAACATCATCACTGGAGAAGGACAAAGTTCGAGAATGTACCAAAACCTGATTGAAAAAGCATCAGAACCTGTGTTCAACGTGGTTACGACCGATTTTTACAACTTCAAAGATGGCGCAAACTTCTTTGTCCAAGCCAATTTCAAAGCAGACAAAAAAGATGAAGCCCTCGCTTTGATTAAAGCAGAAATCCAAAAAGTCGTTGACGGAGACATCACAGAAGAAGAGTTCAACAAGGCAAAGAAAAAACTCAAAGTCCGCTTCGCAGAAAGCGCGGAGACGGTCTCTGAAATTGCAGAAAACATCGGTTATTACATGACCGTCTGCGAAAGATTGGAGCTTGTTGAAGAGTATCTTGAACAACTCGATTCGTACACGATTGAAGAAGCAAAAGCCGCAGCACGAAAATATCTCTCGTTTGACAACGCTGTGACAGCCGTTTTGTTACCGGAAGGACAAGTGAAATAATTATGAAAAAAATAACACTCGAAAACAACATATCAGTAGTTTTGAAACAGAACAAAAACACCCCCAGACATGCGCTGTCTTTTTACTTCAAAATCGAAGAACCTGAGAAAAAAGCAGGTCTTTACACAATTTTGAACCGATTGTTTTTGCAGGGAACAAAAAACAGAACCTCTGAAAAACTCGCACAAGAACTGGACGAAAACGCAATCGACTGCTACAGCGAAATGAAACAGGATTTCATCAGATTCAAGCTTTTGTGCTTGAATGAGGATTTTGAAAAAGGGCTGGAAATCCTTTCTGACATTATGCAAAACTCCACCCTTGAAGAGTTCGACAAAGAAGTCATAAAACTCAAAGGTGAGATTCAAGCGGAACTTGATGAGCCAAAATCCAAAGCGATGGACGGGTTTTACAAAAACATTTACGAAAACCATCCCTACGGACACACTTATACAAGGATTCTTGAGGATATCGACTCGATTACAAAAGATGAAGTAAAAGAAGTTTATAAAAAATTGCTTCACGAAAGCGCAAAAGTAATCAGCGTTGCGGGTGACTTCGAAGAAGAAAACATCAAAAACCTTTTGTACAAACATTTTTCAGAAATTAAAAACGGAAAAACAGAATCGAAAATCCCTGAAATTAATTTAAGCGAAAGCAAAGTCATAAAAATTGAAAAAGAAGACGCGTCACAAGCGCAAATCATTCAAGGCTGGCATGTTCCGACTATTTTCAGCAAGGATTACGCAGCGATAATGGTTATGAACACAATGCTCGGCGCAAGCGGACTCTCATCAAGGCTTTTCCTTGAATTGAGAGACAAAAAAGGCCTCGCTTACGTCGTTCGAAGCAGTTATGAAGTTTACGATAAAGGTGCGCTTTTCAACGTTTACATTGCGACAGAGCCAAAGAACATAAACACAAGTCTCGAGGGCTTTAAGGTCGAATTGGACAAAATCAAAAACATTCCTGTCACTCAAGACGAACTCGAAAACGCAAAAAACAATCTCATCGGAAAACGACAGTTTTTCATGGAAACAAACCTTCAACAGGCGAGTATGATTGCGTTTTATGAAGACAAAGGCCTGGGATGTGACTTCGAGGAAACTCTCATTAAAATGGTTAAAGAGGTCACTGTTGATGACATTCAAAGGGTTGCAAACGAATGCATCAACGGGCCTTCTGTGTTGACAGTGTTGGCCCCTAAGGAGTATTTGGACATACTTTAAAAGCGCAAAAAAGTTTTAAATATTGTTTTTTCGCAGCCTATGACACGTTAGTGAATCGAGCAAGAAAAAAGAATATTTAAAACATTACGATAATGAAGGTAAATTTATGGCACAAAATCCAATAAAACGAGGACTCAAAGTCCAAGTCGAATTTGAAACCGGAAGCAGAAAAACAAGAATCGATTGCTTCATCATCGAACCGGAAGAAGATAGAATGACGCTTTCTTTCCCTCCGTCAAAAGAAGAGTTTGTGCCTTATTTGAATGAAGGAACAGAACTCAAAGCATTTATATTCACATTCTCAGGCATAATGATTGTTGACTCAATTATCTTTGATTCGCCACTAGACGGTCGATTCGTAATCGAATTCAACGAAGAGCATCAGGTCATCCAAAGAAGAAAATATCTAAGAGTCCCTTTCATTACAGACTTTTACCTCCAAAGAGAAGGTGAAAACATAAAAGCAGCCACCATCGACATCGGCGGAGGCGGGGTAAGATTTGCTAGCGAGACAGTTTTGCCTGTTATGCAAAAATTCAACGCCAGCCTGAGACTTTCTCAGTTTGAATCTCTAATAAAGCTCGAAGGGTTTGTTTTGAAAAAATCTTTCCACAAAAAAAATGAATATATCTATGAATTTACTGAAATTTCAGACCGCGACAGAGAAAGAATCATCCAGAAATGTATTGAATTGGAACGAGAACAAAACAAAAAGTTTTAAAACATCGTCACAATTTGCAAAAAAACGTTAACTATTTTAAGATAGACATAAGCGAAAACTTAAGTAAAAGCTCCGGAGAAAATGTTTAAAATCACACAACACAGAGACAAAAGCAAAAAAGAGTTCAAGTCGAACAGCGCACTTCAAAAGGCAATTGAAAAATGCCAGATTGAATTGGCGAACGATCCTACGAATGCTGAACTTCACGTACGTTTGGGTGATTTATACATCGAATGGCACCTCGACATACATCAGGCTAGGCAATACATTGACGAAGCGATTACGGAATATCAAAGAGCGCTTGAGTCTTACATAAATTCTGCGGAAATTTATTACAAAATCGGGATGGCCTTTTATTACAAAAATGAAATGGACCGCGCGATTAACTACTTCAACCTTTCTACAGAAAAAGACCCGAATCACGCAGAAGCCTTTTACATGCTGGCCTGCTGTCACACAAAAAAAGCACACTTCCCCGATGCACTCGATTTTGCACAAAAAGCCATAAAATTAAAACCCTTCGCCTCTTCAAGAGCGCATTTCCTTTGTTACAACCTTTACAGAGTTATGACTGTCAAGGGAAAGAAAATAACACTAAAAAAACAAAACGAACTTCTGCTTTCGTTTCTCACACTTCCTTTCGACAGAAGGGCATTAAAAAACGTAGGAAAAGTGATTTCTTATATGAAATTTATGCCGATGTTGGTTAAAGGCTGGATACTGGTAGCAAGAAACGGAATCGAAGACGCGGTTGACCTTTATCGTGACGCACTCGAAAAAGCGCCCGGATTCATTCTGCTCTACTGCCTTTTGGGCGATATTTACAGAGCAATGGGCCGCTACGAGGATGCAATCCTAGAATACAAAATGGCAATAATCATCGACAGCCTGAACATCACCGCATATCGTTCATTGTGCGTTGTTTACGAAGAACTCGGAGACCTTGACAGTGCAATCGAGTCTTATCAAAAATTAATCGAAATTCAGCCAAATTCAGCAGAATATCACAGCAATCTTGCAAATATCTTGTACCTGAAAGGTGAAGTTAAAGAAGCAATCGGATACTATCAAAACGCAATTACTTTAAACCCAAGACCGGAATGGACCAGCATCATTGCACAAACGCTCGGCTATGTTTTTCAAGAAGCTGAGAAAAACTCTGATGCCGCAATCAGCGCTTACCAGTCAGCTTACCTTTTGACTCCGACTGACATTGACATCTTTATCAACCTCGGCAGCGCATTCTACGACAAACAAGAATATAACAACGCTTTGACGGTTTATCGAAGAGCGCTCGAACTTGACCCGACAAACGCAAAAATTCACTGTAACCTCGGATTCTTACACTGGGGTAAAGGCGACATTGACGAAGCAATCAAGGAATATGAATTATCGATAAAATATGATCCATCATACGATATTGCATACAACAATCTCGGGGTAATTTACCTTGACGATTTGGGCAGAGTCCAAAATGCAATCGAACTTTTCGAAAAAGCGATTCATTTTAACCCCAACTATGCGCTCGCACACTACAACCTCGGACGCTCAGTTGCAATCAGAGGTGACAAGGTCGAAGCCGCAAAACTCTATCAAATCGCGATGGACTTGAACAACGTCACAAACGAACTGGACCCTCAGGAAATCTCAGACAAAATCCAAGGGCTGTTTGACTAATCGGAGCAAAGATATGCAAAACAAACATATTGATGAAATAAGGGTTTATTACGCAGACACAGACGCTTATGGAGTTGTCTGGCATGGTGCCTACCTCAGGTGGCTTGAAGCGGGTAGAATCGAATATACAGACAAGGTTCTCGGATTGGATTTGAAGAAAATGCAAGAAGACGGATGTATTTTGCCGGTTGTGGAATTGAATATAAAATATAAACTCTCTGCAAAACTCGATGACAATCTCATTTTGGAAACTGAGGTTGAAGAACTAAAGCCGAGTTCAATGACATTCAAACAAACTCTAAGAAACAAAGAGTCCGGAGTGACGAATATCACTGCATCTGTGACTTGTGTGGCGGTGGACACATCGACAAACAAGATGTTTCGACGATTGCCCGAATTTATAACAAAAGCTTATGACGCCAAAACACAATAATAACGCTATTTTCCACTAAGACAAAAAGACTTTTGAAAACATATTGACAACCGTTTTTTTAGGTTTAAGATGGCATTGTAATTGTAATTTTTTCGAAAAATTACAACACCTGATTAGAAAATAGGCTTTGCCCGGAATATGCAAGTCAACACAAGCTATACACAGCCGAGAACCGTTTTCTCCGATTTCGGAAAAAAACGTGACAATTTCGGATTTTATATTTTTAATAACAACAGAAAACTCACGACAAAAGAAAAAATAACCATTGCCGCAGGCTCTGCTGTAGGCACTGCGATTCCGTTGGTTTATTTAATGAAAAAACACAACATCCCCTTCAATAAAATCAAATACAGAGAAAAAGAAATGATTATGCTGAGTGCAGGAAGCATCGCTGGAGGTATAAGCGGTGGATATTTTGCTGACAAAAAAGCTTCTTTGAAACACAAACTTCAGGAAGGGAATTTTCAGTTTTTCAACGCATTGATTCCAACACTGTTAATCGACCCAATTCTGAAACTCTGCTCAAAAGTCAAAGCCCTTAACAATAACAAGGCTAAAGCAGGCATGCTCCTTGGCGGGATTTTAGGAGGAATGTTCGCAGGAGAACAAATCTCAGGCCGACTCAACAAAGTCTTCAAATGTGAAAACCCCAGAAAAGTTAAGCCGATTGACCTTGTGTCAAATATAGACGTAATCTCAGGTGCATTGATTATCGGAAGGTTCCCATTCGTACACAAACTGGGGATAGACAAATTTCTCCCGCTGGTTTATCTTTGGACAGGTTATCAATCAGGAAAAATGCAATAATTGTGAATGATTGTTAAAATTATGCTGATTTTGTGCAAAAGTCTAGAATTTTAACACCCTACACTAGCAATTTTTCATATTTACACGTTTTTAATTTATTAAGCACAGATTAATAAAAAAGGATTCACCCAATGGTCGGCAGAATAAACGAAAAAAGTGAAATAAAAATCACCAAAATTAAGGCTCAAAAAGAACAAGAAACAAAACTCCCGCAAACGCCTAATGATGAATTCGTAAAACCTAAAAAAAGCGCTGACGCGTCTTCTGACGGTAAATTCACAAAAAAAGAAGCTTTTAAAAACTTTGCAAAAGGGATGGCAAGCCCAATAGTCGCGCTGGCGAAACACCCGTTTGCGACAATCGGACTGCTTGCAGGTACGGTCGCAGCATGCACTCTAGTCCCGGTTTTAGCCCCACTAATGGCAGTAGGCTTCGGCGTATTGAGCGTGGTAGAACTCGCAAAAGGCGGCGTTAGTGCAGTTAAAGAATATAACAAAGGTAATTTTGACAACTCTGAAAAAGCTTTCAAAGAAATCGGAACGGGCTTTGCCGGAACAGCATTGTCATTCTTGGGTCTAAAAGGAAGTGCACAAATCACTGCGGAAGCAAAAATCCTTCAAAAAGCAGGCACCACGACCATCACGGATGCCCAAAAAGCAGAAATAATATCAAACATAGCCTCAAAAAGCAAAATTGGCGCATTTAAAGAGAATCTCTCTCTTTTCACGACCAAAGACGGAATGAAAGCGGCATTATACCAATTCAAGCCCAAAATGATAAAAGCAAGATACAACGAATTTTTAGGAATATTTAAAAAATCGCCGAAAAAACAGCAGTCCATAGCTAACACTGTAGAAGAGTTTAAAAAATCACCCGAAGGCATAAGGCGTGCGGGCTTGAGTGATGAACAAATACAAGCTGAGGCCGAAACTCTTTTTAATAAAGCTTTTGACGAACTAGGCATTCCTAAAGAATTGAGGCCTGAACTCAAGTTGAAGAAAGACGTAGAAACAAAACGCGGAAGTTACTCCAACAGTGACCATACCATAACGTTTAAACCTGATGCATATAAAGCAGGGTTTACTGAAATGGATAATACGATTATGCATGAAGCCATCCACTGCAAAGAGGCTTTGTTAAGAGCGTCTTTGTCTCCCGAAAAAGCACAAAAGACGGTCAAAGCGGCACTAATCGACCGAATCAAAAACGGAGAAAGCGAAGAGATTATAAAAGCAGGAGGCCTCCTGCTTTTATAATCTCTTCGCTT
>CAZIVG010000035.1:0-12542 GCA_964542595.1 uncultured Muribaculaceae bacterium
TATCAATCGCCTTGTGGAAAGTCCATTCGCCGATGAACTGGGTTACAATGCTTGCCTGCTCAGCATTAAAAGTGAGGGAAGTGTCGTTTGAAATCGCCTCACCAGCCATGTAGCAAAAGTTGTAAACAATATTTACAATGTACTGTCTGTCCGCCTCAGGCACTTCCTGCGGCAAAGCAGGCCCAACCTGTTCGGCAAGGTTTTTCGCAAACTCTTTATAATCAAATCCGTCTATCGGCAACTTCTACCTCTCCCTCGGCTCACGCTTTCTCAATCCAACTTTTAACGTGTGCAGCAACGTCATCGTCATCGAGTCCACTCATCTCGTCAGCGAGTTCCGCCAAAGTCGAATTCAACTCCGGAATCGCCTGACTCACGCTTTTTTGCTCGAGCATACCTTGAGCGAGCTGTGACTGTTTTTCCATCAATTCAGCCGCTTTAAGATTCACATCTCTCAACTGCCTGTCTTGGTCTTGAGATTTTTCTCTCAACATTTCGAGTTCCTGAACCTGCATAGCCTGAGCAGATTTCACTTTATCCGAAAGGAATTTCAGACCTGCCGCCAAACCTATGAGAATCATCGCAATCGCAATCCACCACGGGTTGCCTGTAGAGTCAGGCTTAGGGAGCGATTCGGGCTTGTCACCGGCAAGAAACGGATCAACCGAATCAGAGAAAGCAATTTCTACATTGGCAGGGTTTGCCTTTGGAGACGCGGCTTTTGCAACCAGAATCTTCAATTCTTCCAGTGTCATATTCGCAGGAATCGCGCTTTCTTCAAGGGTTACGGCAATTGAGATATCCTCAACCGTGCCGGGCTTAACCAATTCGCTTGTCTGAACCTTAGGAACCCCAAATTGGGATTCTCTCGCAGTTCTTGAATAGCTTCTGTTTTGTGCAGAATCAGCGTTGTTCGCAGGCAATCCGTTAGGCAGGTAAACGCTCACGGCGCTGAGGCCTTTATTCGTGTCTCTGGTTTGGTCGCCCAAACCTTCTGAGAATGTCTGTTCCGTCAAAGCGGTTTTCTTTGTCGGGTCGAAATCGATTGCATCTTTTTGCATCGGTGATTGTCTCAAGTAAGTGCTGACCGTAACGGCATAATTGCCCTTCCCGATGAGTTTGTCCAACTGAGTTTTGACCTTAGCCTGCATATACTGGTCGTTTTCCTCAAGTTTCGCAAGCATATCATCATCTGCAGAAGCAATCGAGTCATAAACGTTTCCGTTCGTATCGGTGATTGAGATATTTTCTGCATCAAGTCCGTTCACAGAACCCAAAAGCAGGTTTCTGATGGCCTTAACTTTCATATTATCAAGTTTTTCACCGCTTGGCATAACGATTTGAACCGTTGCGGTGATAGGTTTTTGGTCAGACGCAAACATCGCCTGTTCAGGAATAGAAACAAAAACAGACGCATTTTCAATCGGAGGAATTTTTCTTATCAATCGCGACAATTCCCCGTTAATCGCTCTTGTGAGGCGGATTCTTTTGTCTTCTTTTGTGGAAGTAAAATCGCCTTTGTCAAAGATTTCCAACCCGATATTTTGGTCAACGAGACCGCTTTTCACAATAGCCAAAAGCGCTCTATCCCTTTGTGTCATTGTATATTTGGCAAGGTAAAGTACAGATTTTTGTCCGTCAACTTTCCTCTCGACAGTAATACCCTCTCTGGCAAGCAGTGCTTGGATTTCAAGGGCTTTTCCGAGATTGTCTGTTGTCAAAAGGTCAAGAGGTTTGTCGATAACCTTTTCCTTGACGACTTTTGGGGCATTTGAAGCGTTGGATGACGAAATTACGCCGATGGTGATAAACAGGGCGAAAACTACGACAAGTCCCCCTATTATCGCAAACAGCAACGGCTTATTTTCGAGTATCTTTTGAAAATCCATTTAAACTTACTTCCTGCCTCTTTTTACATTATACTATCAATTACGGTAGAAGTTAACTCTTCATTCATACTTAAGTACGATTTTTCATACGAATGGATGAGACCAAAACGCTAATCCCGAGTTTTGTTTGTGACTTATTGAGATTATTGTTTTGTGAAATGTTTAATGTTTTTTTTATAAAAGTCATGTTTTCAAATAAAAATTTATTTCAGTTTTTCAGAAACCCAATTCACAATATCCGCAGTCATTGAAGTGTTCGCCTTAAGCATAAGCATCCCCATTCCTCCTGAAGGGTAGGTCTTCATTTCGTATTCACCTTGAGCAAATTTCTTCAACTGTTGGACTTCTCCATAGGAAAATCTGTCGCTCACACTCGCGATTGAAAGAACGGGGATTTCTCCTAGATTTGCAAGCGAAATGGGAGTGTAAAGGTTTTTGAAATTTCGTGAAGGCGAAATCAAAACAAGACAAGACGGCTTTGCATAAAGCTTTTCCGAAGCAAGTATTGCAGTGTTCGCACCAATGTCTGCGCCCACAATAGCATATTTCGTCGTAGAAATGTTTTTGTAATTCGAAGCGAGATATCTCAAAATTTCAGTGATATCTTGGGGATACTTTGCAAATGTCGTGTCTGAATAATAGCGCCAAGAGCGGATTTTGAAATTCGAGTCATAAACGCTTGCCCCATGGCCTCTCAAATCAACAACAAAAACCGCAACTCCTGAATCGATAAACGACTTGACCAAATTCCCCCAATATTCGCCCGAATAACCCAAAGAATGGAGCAAAACCACAACAGGATAGACTTCTGCTTCTTGAGCAGGGTAGAAGAGTTTCGACTTGATAACAAAACTGTCCTTCGTTTCGTAGGTCAAATTCACATATCCGACTTTTTTCTTCGGCGCAGCTTGCGCATCAGGACACGCAAACGCCATCGCGAAGCAAATCGCTGAAAAAACTATTAAAAAAATCCGTTTCATTTTTTCTCTTCTCTAACCTTATAATCTAATTCGTTATCGGCTTTGGATTCCCGACCCTAAAAGTCTCAAAAGACTTTTAAGACTTTACGAGGATTTCTTCCAAAGAACTTACCAACTCGGGGTCCCATTTTGTTTGGGATTCTTGCTTAATGACCTCAAAAGCTTCCGCCACGGCCAAAGCATCACGATAAGGACGATTCTCTGTCAACGCACAATAAGCATCGCACAGCGCAATGATTCTAGAACCAAGAGGAATACTTCTTCCTTTCAGACCCTCGGGTTCACCGCGACCATCCCATCTTTCTTTGTGATAATGGATGTACGGAATAACTTCGGAGAGGAAGTTTATGCTCATCAAAAGGCTAACACCTATGTTCGGGTGGTTCTGGAGGATATCCCAGTCTTCTTTTGAGAGTTTTTCTTTTTTGCTGAACAACTCTTGAGGGATTGTAATTTTGCCTATATTTTGAAGCAGTCCGGCGTAATAAATCAAATCCTTTGTTTTTTCGTTCAAGCCAAGGTAGTCACAAAGTGATTTCGACAAGTCGGCAACGCATTGTGAATGATTGTTGTGGAATTCGCTTTTCGCATCAACAGCCTTCGCAAGCATTTCTACAAAGTTTTGCTGCTCTTCGCCCAAATCACCGATTACCGCTGTCAACTCCGCACGGTAATGCTGCAATTCAGAACTTGTCACAAATTCATCTTCCAAAATGTGGGAAGTCTCTTCCGTCAACTTCTGAAGCATCATAGAAATCGCAAAAAGACGCGAAGTAACTTTTATCAACTTAACAAACTCATCAGAGAAAGTTTTTCCCTCGAGCGGTTCAATCATAATCAAACCCGCATTCTCGCTTCCGTAGTGCATCGGAATGTGAAGAAGCGTTTTTGAATCAAGTTCTATCGTACCATCCGCATCAATCGACGAACCGACCAGAACAAGCCCTGATTCGTCTTCGCCCATGGCTTTTGCATATTCGTTCGCAAGGAAAATATGGCAAGCCTTCGCATCTATCATTTGTACGATGGTTTTCGCGATGGAGTTGTAAATTATGTAGTCTTCTTTGTTGTTAAAACCGAGGACAGAGAGTGTATTATTTATCGAATAAATCGAAATAAGTTCTCTTAGCTGCTTTTTCAGGCTTTCGGATTTGTCAACGCTGTCATGTTTTTTGATTTTCAGAGCCAAATCCTCTGAAATCAAGTGTTCTGTCAAAAAGTCGCCCAAATTAAGCGCAAAAATCTCTTCAAGCGGATCGTTTCCGAGAAACTCACTGCTCCTTGAAAAAACAGAAACTCCGTTTTTCTCTTCTTTGTTCATGTTCTCTTTTGCCATGATTATTTCCTATTAAAGTCCGTTATCTATTTTAGTGTTCTATTTTATTATCGGCATTTAGATTTCAAAACTTTATAGAGAAACGCGAAAGTTTATACTTTTGTTTAAGAAACTTAATATAAATGTTTAATGAGAACAAATTAATCGACGTCAATAACTGAACGATTAATCGCATCAATCGCCGCTCTCGCCGTGGCAACGAGTTCATCACTCACTCCGGGGATCACCGTCAACTGGCGAAGCACGTCAATCGTGCGTTTGAAGCACCTTACAACGTCACCTTCTCCCGCAGAAACCTGTTCCATAAGCGATTCCCACTCACCGCCGTTCACCCAATATTCAATCAAGGGAGAATAGTAAGAATTTATGTACATTTCCGTCTCAATGTCGTGGTCGCGCTGGACGATTTCGAGGCGGCGTCGAATGTCTTTGATGCGGTTAAGCGCTTTTCTCGTGCCTTTGCTGATTGGCAATTCGGGATAAACGTCCGCGCGCAAATCCTCAGTATTTATCGCACAAATCACCGACGCAAGTTCGTCAGCCTGAAGCGTATCCAAAACTCCGCTCAAAACAATTTCAGCGAGGAAAAGTTCGTTCTCTGCACGGATTGCGGCAATCATAAGCCCCTTGTCGTTCGGGTAATTGTTTTCGATACAACCTGTTTTTTCAAGTACGCGCGTGTGATTCAGGAAAATTTTCCAGTAAATATCTTTTTCGTATTCAATAGTTTTTTCAAGTTTTTTCGCACGTTTTTCGAACCTGTCCAAAAGCTCGGTTTCCTTGATATGCTTGCGATAAAGCTTGCAAGTCTCGCACGGATACGAGTGAACTTTGTGCAAAAGTTCTTTCGTTTTCCTTTCAAAATCCAAACAATATTGAACGTTTTCAGGGTTTTTCTTATTCATCTGTTTGCGGAGGATTTTCGCGGTTTTACGCTGTTCTACGTAAATGTTTTTCAATTTGTTATACTCGAACATGTCCTTCGTCGTGAACTTGAACGGACACTCAAACCCTTTGAAATCGGCGATAATCTTGTCCAACTCCTCTTGTTGTTTCAAAAGCGGCAAAAGGCGAGTCGTTGAAGAATAATAACCAAAACTCTTTAATATCAACTCTTTCGCTTCATCAAGCGTAAACCTTTGCAAAAGATTCAGAACCATTGAATAAGTCGGCGAAAAACGGCTCTCAAGCGGATTCGCGTCGCTTTTCACAAGGTCTGCCACCTCTTCGGGCGTCTGAAACGCAGTCCCGACAACGGTTACATATCCGATTTCGTCCATCCCGCGTCGTCCCGCACGGCCTGACATCTGCAAAAACTCACTCGGAGTCAACATTCTGTGGCCCGAATCAGTACGTTTTGAGACAGAACTGATGACTGTCGAACGCGCAGGCATGTTTATCCCCGCAGCGAGGGTTTCCGTCGCGAAAACAACCTTGATTAAGCCTTTTTGGAAAAGCTTCTCAACCAAAACCTTCCAACCCGGCAAAAGCCCTGCGTGATGCGCAGCTACGCCGCAAAGGATGTATTCGATATGTTTGTTATTGTACAAATAAGGGTTTTCCGCGATGTAATCATCCACGATTTGTTTTATTTGCGCCTGCTCTTCAGGCGTCGTCAAGCAAAGCCCTGAGCATTTTTCCATCTGCTCATCACATTTTTTCCTTGAAAAAGTGAAATAAATCGCAGGGAGCATATTTTTCTTATGCAAAACCGCCACAACATCTTTAGCCACCTGTCTTTGGGGCATTTTTCCGCCCTTACCTGCCTTAGAGAAATGTTTAAACTTCGATTCAGGTTTAATCTTTCGATTCAACTGCCCTTCAGGAGTCAGCAAAGGCAAGATATCAAAGGGTTTTGAGGAGTCGTAATAGTAATATCTCAAAGGAACCGGTCGAAAATCCGTGTAAACAAGTTCCGTTCTCGAATGAACCGTATTTATCCAATCCGTCAACTGCTCTGAATTGGCGACTGTCGCAGACAGCGCAATGATTTGGACATTCGTCGGGCAATAGATAATGCTCTCTTCCCAGACAGTGCCTCTTTGTTCGTCGTTCATGTAGTGGACTTCGTCAAGAACCACATAGCGCACGTCTTTCAGGTTGTCAGAAACCGACCCGAAGTTTGTTCCGTAAAGCATATTTCGGAAAACCTCTGTCGTCATAACAACGATTTGGGCATTGCGGTTGATTGAAGTGTCGCCTGTCAAAAGGCCGGTTTTGTCCTCGCCGTATTTTCGAGAAAAGTCAGTGAATTTTTGGTTAGACAGGGCTTTTAACGGGGTGGTGTAAAAGATTCTTTGCCCTTCCGACAAAGCTTTATGGATTGCCATTTGGGCGATACAGGTTTTTCCCGCACCGGTCGGCGCACAAACCACGACACTTTTCCCCTCGCTGATATGTTTCAGTGCTTCCTCTTGAAAATCATCCAATTTAAAATCGAAACTGTAATTACATTGCTGTTCTTCTGACATCTTTTTCCTAATCTAAAATCACTAACTGTTTACATTTATATAATACCCTAAATTATTTCAAAATATATCCCGTGGCTTCGATGTTTCCGTTTTTATAATATAAAACGTAATATTCCGCATTTCGGCCATCAATCGAGGCCTCCATATCAGCCTGTTTTTTACGTTCTGTCTGGTCAAGCGGGCGTTTTTTCGGGTTGTTTTTATATTTTTTTGCAAGTTTTTCTTTTTCCAACAAACGCGCACGCTCTTCTTCTTCGCTGACCATTTTTTCCACAAGTTTCGAAACAGGAATCGAAGCGCGAATTTGGTTAATTTCGACAAAGTAAAGCATTTTTCGGTTTGGTGAAAGGACGATTTGGTAATGCCCCGGAGGGATTGAATTCCCTTCAAAATCCTCAAGAATGTAAGGCAGGTTCAAAATCGGATAATCCGAAGCAGGATAGCCGAATTTCACGTGACCTTTATCCTCGTCCAAAAGCCCTGCTTTCGTTGAAGGATAAGGCATAATGTCATCAGGGTTGTTCAGTGCTATCAAATTGCAATCTAAAATCAACGTCCCCTCCGAAGCGGTTATGTAATAATTTGAACGTAAATATTTCTGGCACGGGGCTTGTTATCGAAATCGATGAGAACAATCTGCTGCCACGTCCCCAAAAGCAGTGCACCTTCGACCAACGGGACAGAAATCGAACTTCCGATTAAGGCCGCTCTGACGTGTGCATAGCCGTTTCCGTCGTGCCAAGTATCGTCGTGGTGGTAGTTTTTGTCCATCGGTGCGATTTGGTCAAGAATCTTCGGAAAATCCTTCAAAAGCCCCGGTTCATATTCGATTGTTGTGATTGAGGCAGTGCTGCCTGCGAGCGCCACGACTACGTTTCCGCTTTTTATGTTGTGGTTATAAACAACAGATTTTACTTTTTGGGTAATATCGATTATGTCGGTAAAACCATGCGTATTTATCAGAAATTTTTCAGTTATAACCGTCATTAATCAACCTTTCCGCTGAATTTGTACAAGTCCATATCCTGCACTCTTGCTGCAAAGTAAGGAACTTCTTTGTTATTTTCTTTCATAAAGATTACAAACGTTTTATTGAAAAAGAAGTTTCTTCCTCTGTCTTTAACCTCAAGCGGCATTGACGTAAAGTTTGCATCGATAACGGCTTCACTCTTGAGTTTTACGCCTCTTCTTGTCATGTCAAATTGGACGGTTTGGATTGTTTTGTCGATATAAAGATTTGTCCCTTCGATTTGTTTTTTGCACAATTCAGGGTACTCTACGTTTTGTTTTACGCTCATGTAAGGGACTTTTAACTTGTCACCTGTGATGAATTTTTTGTTGCCTTTGTATTTTTTAGATTTTTTAACCACATCCCCATAAGCCGCGTCAAAAGATTTATTCGAGTTTGTACGATAGAGGATAACCTCGTCTTTGTAAGATTTTAGGGCGACCGCGTAGTCAAACGGGTTGTTATAAAACAAAACGTCAACATTTTCATGAAGGTAAGGTTTGCTGAATTCGTTTATCCCAAAGTAAGGAATGTTGTTTTTTGAAGCGTTGAAAGGCTCTTCTTTCAAGATATCGAATCGATTTTTGAACTTAAAATCCTTTTTCAACATTGCATAAAACAAATAAGCATTGTGCGGGTCTTTCCAGTCGATTTTGTCTAAAACATCGCTTTTTTCACCGAATTTCGCCATGATACCTTTTTCGATTTTTTTCTTGAGAGCAAGATTTGTTTTGCCCCACGCCGTGTAATAAGATTCCGGCGAGAGCATTGATTTTTTGAATTCTTGTTTATTCAAAAGGTCCGCATCAGCGGGATTCCCGCCTTTGAACTTTATCGGGCCTTTGACGACTTCGTTCATAAAGTCATTCCAGACAAGTTGAAATGTCCCGACCCAAAGCTTGTTTTCCTGTTTCGACGCCGCAGAATAAACAGGCAAAAGCTGCAAACTCTGTGCTGCACTGGTATAACCGCTTGTTGTAAAAAGCAAAGCAGTAAAAAGCATTGTGATTGAGATTATTTTTTTCATTTCGAGACCTTTCCGTTGGTTAATTAAAACCTTTTCCATAAATTAAAAAAGACAGGCTTTTTTACCTGTCTTTATCTTATATTGATAATACCTAAACTTCAAGGAAAAGTCTTCTTCCGACTATATTTGGCTTTCCGTTGTAGTAGCCTGCAAAATAACCGCCGCGAACGGGATTATTCTTTCCGTAAAAATTCGAACCGTTTGAAGAAACGGTCATGAAAGGGTTGGAAGATTGGTTCGCAAAAGGATTCGCAGACGCAGGCTTTACCGATGTGACGGCAGTTGACCTTGTCGGCGTGAGCGCTTTTGAGATAAAACCTACGAGATTTTCAATCATACTTTACCTTTCTTGGGAACCTAATTCATTAACTTTTAATAATATAATCACAATTAGGATTCTGTCATGTTTATTATAATACATTATTAAATTTTGTTAAGTGTTATTTTAGAAAAATCACCCAAAACGAGTATGAATCCAAGCCTAAAAGGTGAGAAAATGTTTGAGTAAGCTTTAAAAATCAAAAAATAAACGGGAGAAATTTATATGTCGAAAAAATGTCCATTCAATTTGGGTGATTGCACCCCCGAGTGCCAACTTTTTATCGCACCTGACGACTTGAACGAACTAGTGGCAAACCGCCTCACCAGCATCGGAGTCTATGACAAAGTGAACGGAATGTGCTCGTTCAAAAACAACGCACTCGCAAAAAGCAGAGAGGTTTTCGAAAAAAGCCAAAGCAACAAGTTTTAACCGCTATCCAAAGATTGTATTTTGGGGAAACAGCATTATAATATAAGAAACAGCTTGATAAAAAATGAAAAAGGCGAAAAATGGCTGAAATCGGTCTTGGACAATTTCTGAAAAACGTTTTCGACTACAGCACAGGAAAACCCGTTCAACAGCAGCCCGGAAAAGTTGCAAACGAAAACTTCCAAAAAGCTCACAACGAAGCCGTCAGAGCGATAAATCAGACAATGCAAAACATTGCCCAGAATTTCGTGCGTCAACAAGACATCATGAACACTCAAATGCAGCTGAAAGAACTTTCAAACTCCGAACGTTCAATGCTTTTGAAGAACCTTTTCGACTTTCCGCCATCGATGAAAGACCTTGCAATGTTCCTTGCCGCAAACGGGAAAGCTATTGCCCACAAAGAACTTGCGGCGATGATGACCCAAGAAATTGACATTTCGAAACTGATTTTGCTTATGCAGGCGAACGGCAAGTCTGCACTTGAAAAAATACAAAAAATGATTACAACAATGAACCAATCAGGGATTTATGACACGCGTCAACTTAAAGAAATGACCGCTCTAATCAACGCCTGTATCCCCGCCAGCGACGCTTCTGCACCGCAAGTTCTGAAAAGCCTTATGGTAATGTATTTGCCGTGGCTGCCTCTCAACGAATCTGTCGGGTTCAATTTTGGAGCGGACGAAAATTCCGAGGGCAAAAAGTCATCGGGCGAAGACGTCATCACAGTAATTATAACCACAAAAAATTACGGAATCGTGAAAATCCTTATCTACAAAGAAGAATCAGGCTACAACCTCGACGTAAACTGTTCTGAGACTTTCCCGAAAGAAGAACTTACAAAAGGTGTAAGCGAGGAAGGCAAGGCCCTCGGTATCAACAGCGAAATTTCTTATTCCGTTAGAAAATCAACACCTGAAGAAGCCGCAGATGAGACAAAAGTTGAGTTTTCAAAGACTGCAAAAGTTTCCCCGAGTCTTTTATACATAATTCATGCGATGATAAAGCTTGTTACGGAAATCGACCAAAGAGCCGGACTTGTGCAAGCAAGAAAAGAGTCTCTTTGACGCTTTTTTCAAGGTAAAAAGAAGTTTTATTTTCACTTTATACTACACTTCAACAGCAACTAATTTTCACCAATGTTCCATAACTCGCCTTATCTAATAAATTAATTACAGCTGTAATCTTTAGATTTTGTTTTTTTAAACTTTATAAGGCTCAAACAAATGGAACCTGTTGCTGTTCAAATAAGTTTCTGTATGAAATTGCGTATATGTTCAATAAAACTTCTTTTTACCTTGAACCAAAACCAAAACTAAAGACTCACAACCTCAATACCGCGACTTGTAAATGAAAACCGGACAAAATCCGCTTTTTTCCATAATCTTGTTGATATTTACAAAATTCCCCTGCGCGTCCTTGTAATAAATCACGCCCGCAAGCCGCCCGTATTTTCTGTCCAAACCCAAAAGTTCAAACCAAATATTTTGCTGATTTTTCGAAACAATCCCTTCAAGCAGAACCTTTGCGCTGTTGCCCTTGCTCAAAATTTCTTCTCGAGACAATGGTGTTTTTCGCATCTGCCTGTACATATTGTCATTCACATGGGTTTCAAAACAATCAATCCCCGACATCCGAATGCTCACGTCACCCTGTTCAAGGCGGACTTTGACCGTGTCTCCGTCAAGAACTCTGGGCATTTTAACCTTGATTTTGTCACAACAAAACGCCGGTAATGTAAACCCGAGAATCAAAAAAATTGTCGCTAAAACCTTTTTGAGGAACATGCCTGTTCTCCCTCGTTCATAACTTTTTCGTAAACGAACGACTTCAACAGCGCGTTTTTCAAAACGTCATTCAACGTCTCGTACTTTTGATAAAGAAGGTTTTCTCTTTTGTCCGCGTATTTCTTCATAATCCTATTTCAAAGCCGCTTTCAACTTTTCTTCTTTTTCAACCTTGTTGTCGTAATCGATTCTGCCGATTAGCTTGTTCAAACGTCTTTGAACCTCTCTGAATTGGGTGAGGTTAAGACTTTGTGCACCATCAGAAGAAGCGTTTTCAGGGTCATTGTGAATCTCGACCATCAAACCGTCTGCACCCGCAATCAAAGCGGCCTTGCTTATCGGTTCAACGAGATACCTTCTGCCTGTACCGTGGCTCGGGTCAGCAATTACAGGAAGGTGAGAATATTTTTTAATAATCGGAATCGCTGCGATGTCGAAAGTGTTTCTCGTGAAGGTCGAATCAAAGCCCTTCACCCCTCTTTCACAAAGAATAACCTTGTCATTGCCGTTCGCGATAATGTGTTCCGCAGCAAGCAAAAACTCTCTGATAGTGGCGGAAGGCCCTCTTTTTAAAAGAATCGGAATGTTCGTTTTTCCGACAGCTTTCAAGAGTTTGAAGTTTTGCATGTTTCGTGCGCCGATTTGGATTAAGTCAACATATTCGCAAAACATATCAACGTCCGCTGTGTCCATCAATTCAGAAACCACAAGCATGCCTGTCTTTTCCGCAGCGGATTTCAAGTATTGAAGTCCTTTTTCGCCCAATCCGTCAAAATCGTACGGTGAGGTTCTGGGCTTGAATGCACCGCCTCTCAAAAACTCGCAGCCCATTTCTTTTGCAGCTGTCGCAATCTCCAAAAGCCCCTCGTACTCTTTTTCAACAGAACAAGGACCAACCATCATGACCGGTTTTTCGAGTGCGCCGATTTTTACACCGTTTTTGAATTCGATTACGGTGTCTTCTTCTTTTCCTTCACGAGAAGCGAGTTTGTATGGTTCTTGGATAAGTTTTACTTCTCTGACTCCGTCAAAAGAAGCGATTGCCTGAGGTTCAATCAGCCTTTTGTCACCGATTGCGGCTAGAACCGTCATTACATCACCGTGGTTCAATACGATTTTGAACCCTTTATTTTCCATACTTCTTTTTACTACATTAATTTGTTCGACCGTTGCTTTCGGCTCCATAATTATTATCATTGTTTCGTCCCTATTCTTTCTAACTCTATACTCCAGACTTAAATAATTCTTTTTTCGACGCCTATGACACGTTAGTGAATCGAGCTAGAAAA
>CAZIVG010000036.1:0-12514 GCA_964542595.1 uncultured Muribaculaceae bacterium
TAGTAAATAAAAACCTTGAAGCCAAAAACTCAATCAGTCTTACTGCAGACAAAGGAATTACCCAAAGTTCCGATTCTGTTTTCAAAATTGACGAAAACGGAAACATCACGATAGTGGCAAAGGGCGGCGACATCGACCTTAAAGGCGCAATCAAAAACAACAACGGAAATGTTGATATAACCAACGACTCCACAGGCAACCACTCTTTGAGCGTGAACGATCTTGATACAAATGGTGATTTTTCAATCACAAACAACGCAAACGGACTTTTGAACTTGAAAGGAACAATCAATAACGCATCCCAAAACGCAACAATAACGGCGAACAACGGCGGTGCCGAATCAGGAATAGTTACGAGCGGTACAATCAACAACAGAGGCTCAATCCAAATAACAAACAAAGGACAAAAAGGCACAAAGCTCGGCGGCACAATCAACAACAATCTTGTTGAAGGAAGTGCGTTGACCCCCAGCAAAGTCGCCGTTAACAATACAAACGGTTCATTAGACATTACGGCTGACATAAAAAACGGAATCAACAAAGATTCCCAAAATGAAGTCTATCTCGCAAATTCAGGCTCAGGCGGCTTGAACTTCACATCTACAGCGGTCATCGACAACCACGGCATTTTGAACGTTGAAAACACAAGCGGGAATATGTCTTTGTGGGGAACCCTAAAGGCTCGCCTGAAATCAAAAAACAATTTCACAAACACAGGTGTAACAGGAAGCGCTGACGACGATGTAATTGTAGGATTGAAACTCGAAAACTGGGGTAATGAAATAACCTATGAAAACACAGGCGCAGGCAGCTTGATTGTCCACGAAGACGCAGTGCTTTCGAACTTCAGCGTAATCGATGATGAAGGAACCCACACAGGGATTTTGAACCTTAAAAACTCAGGCGGAGCAGGTCTTGCCGGCGGCGGAATTGAGATTAACGGAACAATCAACAACGGCCTTATCTCAGACGGAACAATCATCGGGAACGACAATAACCTCATCCCCGCAGGACAGCTTGTTCAAGGTGGCGTTATAAACATTGAAAACAACGGCACAGGCGTGAATATCGGCACAGAAACTAACCCTTATCAAAGAACAGACGATTTCGGAATCGAAATCAATAAAACCGCAAAAATTAACAATTATTCTGAATTAAATATAAAAAACAACAACGCTGCGTCAAACGGAAAAATCAAAATTGACGGCCAAATCAAAGGAGACAACGGCGTTATTAACATTGAAAACAACGCCCAAGGAGCAAACAGCGGAATCATCTTCACAAAAGATTCTGTTACTGACATAAAAGGAAACCGCCTGAATATTACAAACGACGGCCAGTCAGGCATAACCTTCGAAAAAGGCTCTTCCGTCGTTTCAGGCTCTGACATAACTCTTAAAAACAATAAGGGAACGGCTCTTTTTGCAGGAAAATTCCACGGTAAAAATATCAAAATTGATGCAAAAGATTCTGACGTAAAAATCGCCCACAACTCCCAAGACGGCAACATCAGTGCAGACAACGACGTCACGATAAATGTACAAAACGGTGACATTTTAAATTCAGGAACCGCCGAATCACTCGCAAACGGAATCGGTATCAAAGCAGGAAATAACATAGCTTTGAGCGGGAAAAATATCGGAAAACTTGATACAACATTGAATGACATAATCAACAGCGGATTCAATTTGGATGCGAACAATTCCATTCACCTCTCATCAGGAGGGAAAGTCACCGCCAACGCTCAAAACGACCTTAATTTGAAATCGATAAACGAAGATTTAAAAATTGCAGACCTGAATGCCAAAAATGTGCTTCTTTCCTCTCTCAACGGGAATATCAACGCAGATAAGATTTCAACAGAAAATCTTTACCTTTTTGCAGAAGGAAGCGGTTCGGCAATCAACGTGAATAACTTAACCAACACGGGTAAACTCTACGGTGAATCCGATGCGAATGCCACTATCAACAGCCTTTCAGCTTTGAACATAGAAACCTTATTCAGCAAAAACGGCTCGATAAACATTGATTCACAAGGCAACACTTATATCCGAGAAATCAGCGCTCCAAAAGATATTACAGTGAAAGTTCATGACGAGAAACTCACGATTGAAACTCTCGGCAGAGTGAAAAGAGCGCAGGCGATTGCACCTGAGACAGTTAATCTTACTGTTTTGGATTCAAAAAGGCCGCAGACTGCTCCTCCAACGCCCGGAATGATGCCTGATGAACTTGAAAACGTTACCCCTAACAGCAAACTCGACATCATGCACGCTTATGTAAAAAACAAAGTCACACTCAAAGCTGATACAATCACAGCACAGGCTTATGATCTTTCTGACGCAGCTCAAAGCGGTGACAAACGCATTGATTCATACGGGAACGGTGCAACCGGATTCCACAACGCCAATACGGAAGGCAAAATGCTCGAATTTGACGTGCAAGGGGCAAATTACGCCCAAGGCGATGTGTCTGAAAACACTTACAATCCTGCTTACAGGCCTGACCCTAACGATAAAAAAGCATTGAACGTTCACATCACAATCGGGGATCCTGTGGGCGACGCCGTTTATGGCGCATACTTCAAAAAGTTATACTCTGACTACGCATTCATCGATTCAGTGAGCGAAGCGAATCCGTCTGCATTCTCTCACATCAAAATTGAAAGCGGAATCTTCGGTGAAAAAGCAATCATCAGAAACGGAAAATACAGAGTCGATGTGGACAACAACACAACGCCGTACGATTACCCGATAAACAAGCATTACAACGATTCTCCGGATCGCGTTATAACAGACAGCGGCTCATTGAATATGGACTTGTTCGACAAAATAATCGTCGTAAGACCGCCTGAACCGATTGACGTTCCTGACAAGTATAACCCGCACAGAAGAGTCAATGATCCGAATTTGGATGAAATGACAGAACCTGTCAGCACAAAGAAAAACGACAATCGTGCATCAAAGCCTGAAAATTCTACAGGTTTCAGAGAAATAAACTGGGTTGTGAGAAACAATCAAAACGATATTCTCGGCAGTTCTGACAACGTAAAAAATCCGCAAAGCAACTCTTTCGAGAGTCTGCTCAAGATTACTCAAAACGGTATGATTTTTACCGTTGACAATACTGTCAAAACAGGTGAAACAATCCAAATCAGCCTTTCATACAAAGATATTCCTTTCAACGTTAAAGGGAAAGTCGTCAAAGCCCAAAACGGCACTGCTCAAGTGGAATTTGAGAACACAGACAAGCTGACCAAAACGATAATGCTTTATACAGGCATGTATCAAGAAAACCTATAAAGGTTACAATAAGTGGCTTACCGCAGATGTCGCAAGTTTTGTGAGGTTAGCGTTAGCGTAATAATTTTTGCAAAGGTTTTGTGTCAAATTTTGAGCGGCATAACCAAAGTTTTGCATCCCGCCGCCAAGGCTTTTAAACTCGTCAGCTGCAGATTTCAAGATGTTTCCGAGGTTTGAATTAGGATCCGCTTCTTTTTTTGAAATCATGCTGTCGGTGTTTTTGTCGATGTTTGAAATTATGCTTTCAATGTTTTTTCCGTCTAAAATCTTTTGAATCTCGGGATTATTGCTCTTTTTCACAGATTCGGTGATTTCATTTTTAGAAAGAAGGCCGTTTTTGTCCTCATCAATTTCTTCAAAATTTTTGTTTAAATAGTTTGAAAAATCAAGGGTTTCAGAACCCAAAAGTTTTGATTTATAAGAATCAACCTTCGTGGTGATGTTATTCATCAAACCTGATATTTGTAAATCCATAGTTTCTCCCCTGTTTGAAATTATTATAAAGTTTAATTAAGCAGATTTAATCCACTAAAAATACTAAGTTTATGCAATAATAATGTTCGAGGAAATTTTGATGTCGAATTTTGACTTTTTAAAAAAAATTGATAAAAACCTTTTTGAAATAGCTTGCGAGGCGGAAAAACTCTACCGCGACGAATATTTTGACCAGTGCATTTCTCAAACAAGACGATTTGCCGAAAACGCCTGCCGAAAAGTCCTCGGAGAAAAAGCCCAAAGCACAGACACCTTTGATGAAATGTTGTCTACGCTGAAAGAAAAAACAAACTGAAGCGAAAGAGAAAAAGAGTTTCTCTACGATTTGTTTTTCTTGAAAAAAGAAGGGAACGCCTCTGTCCATTCCTCTGTTGTTAAAAAAGACGCAATTGTTGCTCTCGAGTGTCTTCAAAGAGCCTTTGAGGCGGCAGTGAATTATGCTCTCGCGAAGGACAAAACTAACACAAACCTCATCAGGCTGGCTTTTGACGAGGAACTTTTGATTCTCGGCACGAAAAAGAAAAAAACGCTTCAAGAAAAATATCTTGAAGAAAAGGCGAAAACTGAATTGTTTAAAATTAAAAAGCCCGAACGAAAATCGGAAGCGAGAAAGGTTGCGCCGAAAAAAAACGATTCCAAAAAAGTGAAAATAAAACAAACAAAAAACGCGGCACCCAAAAAGTCTCAGCCTCGTAAAAAGCTAACTTTGCAAAAGTCCAAACGCTCAAAAACAACAAAAATAAAACAAAGAATTTCGTTTTTCTGGAAAATTATGATATTCATGGCCATCGCCGGAGTCGTTGCAGGGTTCTTTTTAATAAGTTGATTGTTCTGTGATTTTGAAGTTTTTTGTACTTTTTTCAAAGGTTACTTCGTGGACTTTTAATTGTTTTTCGATTTCTCGGTTTTCTCCTGAACAAACGCAAAAAATATACTCATTCAAAAAGCTTCCGCAAAAAGATGAAGCAGGTTCTTTTTGGAGTTTGATTCTCGCCTCATAAGCCGTCCAAAATTCATAAAACGATTTTTTGTTTCGCTTTTCGAGTTCGAGTTTGTAATAGCTAAAAAGCTTTTCAAAGTCTCTTTCTTTCATAAATTCCAAGTCGAAGCCTATTTCTTTTTTGTCAAAAACAACCGCCACAATGTCGTTTGAATGAGAAAGACTGAAATGAATCTGAGCGTTTTTGAGTTTTGGTTTTTTGTCTTCGACAACAATTTTTACATCGCCGATTCCGTAATATTTTTCAAGAACGAAGTTCAACAAGAACCTTCCGAGCGTGAATTCGCGCTGTCTTTTTTCTGTTGCAAAAACTTTTTCCGTCTCGAAACAAGGAAGATTTTTCAATTCAACTTCTTGCAAAAAATTATTCGATTGTAAGAAAAAAAGTTCCATTTTTCCATCTTAGAAAATTTCGAGCCAAAAATCAACTTTTCCTTTACTTTTCCCTTGAAGGTCTATAATAAGTATTGTGAAAAAGTTTTATTAAAAAATTAATGAAAAAGGTTTTAGTAACAGTTTTATTTTTATTTTTTTCTACTTCCGCCGCAACAGCGACCCAAGCAGAAATCAAGCTGGAAACTCCTCAAAAAAGCTTTTCACAATTTAATCAAACCGTCCTTGATGAAAATGACGAAGACGATCATCCTGTGACAAAAATAGATGAATCAGAAATCTATTCAAAAAACTCCCAAGACTCGGGGGCTTTCGTCAAAGCCACCCCAAAATTTTCGCTTTACAACCTCATCACAGAGACGGCAAAAGATGTCTATAACCTCGAAATAGAAAGAATAGACGTTCCTTCTGCACTTTTTGCGGACAAACTTACCCACAAATTCGAAACCGGCCCGCTCGACAATATCCATCTTTGGGGTGCAATTCAAAACAACTTTACAGAAACAATTAACGAAAAAGGCGGAAACAACTCCAAATTTAACGTGGGGCTGATAAATGTTATTTTGGACGGACAATTTAAAGGTAAAAAGGAAAACTTCAGAATCATGCTCGACCCGACGCCGAGAGCAGACCACATGCCGTTTTTGGAGCCTTTTGTTCAAGACTTTTACATTGAATCACGCCGAATACCTCACCACACTGTTTTGGTCGGGAATTCCCGCCCCGGGATAGGAATAGAGGGCGCACAATCTCCCTATACCTTGCCGTTCATAAACCGTTCACAAATCTCGAGAAATCTCTCTAACGTTCGAAAATTCGGGGCAAGAGTCAGAGGTGATTATTCTCTCGTGGATTATGATATCGGCGGATACAGCTCTGATACCTTTTTTCGGTCATTTTTTCCCGGTGCAGAATTCGACGCTTGGATGAACGTGAAACCGCTCGGAAAAACCGATGGAAGATTCGGGAAGCTGGTCACGGGAGGCGGAATTACAACAGGACAAAAGCACACCACGGATTATTTTATGACAGGTGCTTATGCAGGATATGAATATAAAAAATTCTGGACAAAATTTGAATACGCAAAAGCAAACGGCTCAAACGGCGGCTCGGGACTTACAAACAGAAGTTCGGAAGGTCTTTATGTCACGGCCGCTTATCGACTCACGAAAAAGATCGAACTTCTTGCACGATATGACCAATTCGACCCCGACAAACTGAAAGCAAACAACAATCAAAGAGAATATACCCTCGGTACAAATTACTATGTCAAAGGTCAGGCCTTGAAATTAATTTTCAATTACATTTATTGCCAAAACGATGCCCACCCTGACTCTCACAGGCTTATGCTGGGTACTCAATTGATTTTGTAACGATAAGTCACGATTGATTTTGATAAATTCTATGTTTGTAGTAAACTGATTGAACACACTAAAAACGAAAGAAACATTAATGACAAAATTATTCACAGACTTCAGCTTATCTGAAGAGACCCTTCTTGCAATTCAAGATATGGGCTTTACGAAACCTTCCCCGATTCAATCAGAAACTATGGCGCCGATTCTCGAAGGCAGAGACATCATCGGCCAAGCACATACAGGCACAGGAAAAACAGCCGCATACGCCATTCCCACTCTTGAAAGACTCGACAGAATCGAACAGTCAACACAGCTTTTGATTCTTTGCCCGACGAGAGAACTCGTTATTCAGGTGGAAAGAGAAATTTTTAAACTTACAAAATATCGTCAGGATATTTCGTTTGCGGCAGTTTACGGCGGTCAGCAAATCGAAAAACAATTTCGCCAACTCGAGCGCGGTGCACAAGTCGTAATCGGGACTCCGGGAAGGCTTATGGACCACTTGAGAAGAGGTTCGATTGATATTTCTTTGTTGAAAACAGTTGTCCTTGATGAAGCGGATGAAATGCTCGATATGGGCTTTCGTGAGGACATCGCAGAGATTCTTAAAGAAACTCCTGAAAATCGCCAGACAATAATGTTTTCCGCAACGATGGAAAAGGAAATCCTTCAATTAACAAAGAAATTCCAAAAAGACCCTGAAATTATTAACGTAATTACTGAATCTGACGTTAAACCTGAAATTGAGCAGGTTTACTTCGAAGTTGCTTCGAAAAACAAACAAGAACTTTTGAGCAGACTTTTGAATTTCCACAATATTAACCTCGGGCTCATCTTTTGCAACACAAAAACAATGGTTGATGAAGTTGTTGAAAGCCTGAAAAGCATTGGCCACTTTGCTGACGGACTCCATGGTGACATGAATCAGACTCAGCGTGAAAAAGTTATGAGAAAATTCAGAAACGGTTCGACAACCCTCCTCGTTGCGACAGATGTTGCAGGCCGAGGAATCGATGTGAACAACGTGGAAGCGGTTTTCAACTATGACCTTCCTCGTGACGATGAAGATTACATCCACAGAATCGGAAGAACAGGCCGTGCAGGCAAAAAAGGTAAAGCGTTCACGTTTATTTCTTCAAAACAGTTCCAACACGTGAAAAGGATTGAAAGAAGCAACGGACAGCTTATCGCAAAAGGTGAAATCCCGAGCGTCGAGAACATCACACAAATCAAACTCGAAAATATTATCAAAAATGTTAAATCTGCCGTAAACACAGGCGTGGTTGCGTCTTACCGCTCGTTTGTCGAAGAATTGACAAATGACCAGTACGATGCGGTCGATGTTGCTGCAGCACTTTTGAAACTTATAAACGAAAAAGAATCTTCTGCAATGAACGACAATGTTGATTTTGAGGAAAGAGATTTTACGGAAGAAAGAAACAAAAAATCTCGTAACCGCAACAGAGACAGAGACAAAGCTTTTCGTTCAAAAGACAGACAAAACCGTTCAGGCGATTACTCCGGTAAAAAGTCTTACAGCAACGTTGACAAGAAGATTGTTAACATGTGCAACTCCAAACGCCGCAACAAAAAAGACAAATCATTTTCTAAATAAAATTGTTTTTTGACAAAGGCTTAAAAGTTCTTTTTTTGTAGTATTATAAAGGTGCAATAAAAAAGGAGTAATTGTCATGTATCAAGTTTATACGCAAAAACGCGGTGAATCGCTGACAAAGACACTTGTTTCGGAACTTAAAGATTTGGAAGAAGCTTTTGATTTGGCGGAAAAGTCAATCGAAGGCAAACCGGAATTGAAATTCATCATTGAAGAAACAACAGGCCACGTTGACAATTACGGCGAATTACTTATTAACACTGTTGCCCAAAGCGATTAGCGGACAGGAGCCGAGAGCGAAGTTCGGTGGCAAAGAGTAGAGATTACAAATAAAAAGGAGAATTTTCGTGTTGACAAAAAAATGTGATATTACAACAACATTCAGCGGAGTGGATTTTTCAAAATACGCTTCAAAAACTGCTGACTTCGTAAACGAATTTGCTTCAAGAGCAAACAAAGAAGGCCAATTCCTGAATTGGGTGAATCTCCCTCAGGAACAATTGAAAAGAGTTGATGAGATTTATGGATTGGTTGAAAGCCTTAAATCTCAAACGAACGCCAAAAAACTCAGCGTTATGGGTATCGGCGGTTCGAAGCACACTGTCGAACACATGCTTTCAATCAACGGTTTGAACGTAAAAGGCGATGTCATTGAATTTTACTCTGACGTGGACTCTGCGAGCCTTGAGAGATTCCTTTACAGACTCGGAAACGATGTTTTGGAATCAAACTTCATGATTGCATCGAAATCAGGCTCAACGTTCGAAACGAAAGACGGCTTCTTGAGAGTGCTTGAAATGCTTGAAAACGCCTACAAAGCGAAAGGCCAAAGTGAAGAAGAAGCGAAAAAATCAGCTAACAAACACTTCATCGCGGTAACTGACGGAAACGCAGAAAAAAGCGAACTTCGCCGTACATCGAATGAAAACGGTTGGATTGGCGACCTTTTCATCCACGACGACGTGGGCGGAAGATTCTCTGCATTCGATGACCACGCTTTGTTCTCGCTTGCTTATGCAGGCATGGAAAAAGAAGATATGAAAGCAATGCTTCAAGGCGCACAAGACGTTTCAGAACTTTCATTGAGCTCTGATTTTGAATCAAATGACGCTTTAAAAGAAGGTATTTTCTGGGCTGACGCAAAATTGGGCGGAAAAGACGCTTCTGTTCACCAATACATGGGTGCAATCTTTGAAAACACAGTTTACTGGCATGCTCAAATGCAAAACGAGTCAGTAAAAGACACGCTCAAACAGGTTGCAAAAGTTCCTGATGCGATGCACCACAGCGCAGAAGCACACTTCAACCCCGCGAACAAATTGGCATTTGCCTTGACTGTTCCTGCTGACAACGGCGTTTGCAAAGAAAATGCACAGGCTTATATCGGTGCTTTAACAAAATCTTATGAAGTCACAGGTCCGACATTTGTTGAAGAAGCCCAAACAAAAGGAATGGGCTTGACGGCTACGGCAGCGGGTGCTTTGACTCAGTTGAGAGCTTTCGCAACAGTTTATCAGGAAATCGTTGAAAAAGTTATGACTTCAACAGCTTTCCCTGAAGTTTTGGACAGCGTATTGCAGCCTTATGTTGAGTTCTACAAAAAGAACCTCAAAGGCGGAGTTGTTGTTCCGGGAAGAATTTCAAAATAGAAAATTCAAAAATCTTAAAAGGCCGTGTTGCAAAAACGCGGTCTTTTTTTGTGGAAAGGCAATTTTTTTTGCTTAGTTGTTTTTATATATATGAGGATTAAAAATTTGAGGACAAAACATGACTTTATTTAACGTGCAAGAAGCACTATCGGGTGCGCTGCGCAAACAGCAAAATGAACAAAGATTCAACCGATTTTTAGACAATCGAATCAGTAACCCGCCAAACAAAAAATCTCTTCAAACTGTAAATAACGAAGACGGTTCGATAACGACAAAAGAGCTTTGTTACGTTCCGTATACGTTTGTTCAGTCTGAAACAGTTCTTTACCCCGACGGGTCAAGGATTTATACAAGTTTTTACCCTTCAAGTGAAGGTATCCCCGCCAAAAGAATCGAAATGTCAGCCAAAAGCACTATCACAAAAACTACGACTTTTGACAGAAACGGCAAGGAAAAAACACTCGAAAGAGTATTCAAAAACCCTGACGGTTCAGGGGTTGAAGAGAAAATCGATTACAAATTCGAAAGAAGAAATGTTAGAAAATTTAATAAAAACAACGTATCACAGCACATCGAAAGCTACGTAAAAGGCCGACTCGCCTCAAGAATTGAATGCGACGATGAAGGAAATCTCTTGAAAGAAACAAGGTATAATGCCTTTGCGGCAGGTTCAATCCTGCAAAAGGAAATTGTTTACAACAATATTGAAAACTCTTATGTAACAAAAGAATATAATATGATGGGTCAGATTTCTTCGACGCACAAAACAATTTCGAAGAAAACAAAGATAATCGCATAGTTTTTCAACTTTACATAAGCCTTTATTTTTACAAAATAAGTAATTTATAATAGAATTATTACAGTAAATTTTAAAAAGAATGGGGCTTATGAAAAAAGTAGTATCGGCAAAAGACGCTGTTAGCATGATAAAAGACGGCGCTTCAATAATGATTGGCGGCTTTTTGAGTTGCGGCGCACCTGACAAACTGGTTGATGAATTGGTGCAGCAAAACCCTAAAAACCTCACAATGATTTCGAATGACACGACTTATCCTCACGCTGACAAGGGCAAATTGATTGTTAATAAACAAATCAAAAAACTCGTGACGTCTCACATAGGAACGAACCCTGAAACCGGAAAACAAATGAACGCGGGCGAGTTGGATGTGGAGTTGGTGCCGATGGGTACGCTGATTGAAAAAATTCGTGCAAAAGGCACAGGCCTTGGCGGTTTTTTGACTCCCACGGGAGTCGGTACTCTTATTGAGGAAAAAAAGGAAACTTTTGAAGTTGAAGGTAAAAAGTTCATTTTTGAAAAGCCTATTGGTGCGGATTTTGCTTTGATTTACGGGACAAAAGCTGACAAGTTTGGAAATATCTCTTACTTTGGTACGACAAGAAATCTTAACACTGTTATGGCTACTGCCGCTGAGACAGTTGTTGTTCAGGTTGATGAATTGGTTGATTGTCTTGACCCGAATGAAGTTGTTATTCCGGGGCTTTTTATAGATTATATTGTTGTTCGTGAGGGTAAATAAATGGATTCAATTTTAGGAAAACCTGTTCAAGAAGAATTGTCGAAAGAACAAATCAGAGAAATAATTGCAAAAAGAGCCGCAAAAGAATTTAAAGAAGGCGATGTTGTTACGCTGGGGATAGGTTTTCCGACTGCTGTTGCGAATTATATTGATGCGGATAAAAACATTGTTTTTCAATCTGAAAACGGACTTTTGGGCGTCGGTAAAAACCAGAAGGAAGACAACATCGACCCTCGAATCATCAACGCAGGCGGCGGCTTTGTCGAGGCGAAATACGGTGCTTGTTTTTATGACTCACAAATGGCTTTTACAATGATGAGAGGCGGCCACATCGATGTGACGGTGCTTGGTGCGCTTCAGGTTGACGAGGAGGGAAGCCTCGCCAGTTGGATGATTCCCGGAAAAATGGTCCCGGGCATGGGCGGGTCAATGGACCTTGTTGTCGGTTCAAAAAAAGTTATTGTCGTGATGGAACACACTTCAAAGGGTGAGATTAAGATTCTTAAAAAATGCAATTTGCCGCTTACTGCTTATCGTGAGGTCGATTTGATTATCACGGAAAGATGCGTTTTTGAAGTTACTCAGCAAGGGCTTGTGTTGACTGAGATTAACCCGATGTTCAAGGTTGAAGATATCAAGGCCACTGTGGGCGCAGATTTCAGCGTAAGCCCAAATCTGAAAAGCATGATTGCTTAACCAACCGCAGCCGGGTTAAGATTTTCAAACAGTCTAAACTCTCCATCTTAGACCGAATTGCAGTCCGACGCCGTTACGTCCGCCGTTTGTAATGAAGGCTTGTGCGAACCCTGTAAAGCGCTCACCCCAGCTTCTTTGAACACCCAGTCCATAACGGACGAATGGTTTCACGCTCAATTCGGGGAGTGCAACATCGTTCGCTTTGAAAGCGGCTTTGTCAATGATATTCCAAACCATGCTGACGCCGAGATAAGGCTGCCAGCCGTTTTTCAGGTTTCCGATGAATTTTACTCCCGGTTCGATTTGGATTGCATTCAAAGGTTTTGTTTGGATGCTGACACCGTTTGCGGCGTTGTAATCAAACGTGTTCACGAAGGTATAAGACATTAAATAACTCGGCTGGATAATGAATTTTTCATTAAAAAGTTCCCAGTTGTAGCCTGTTTTTGAGGCGATACCTGTTGCCAG
>CAZIVG010000037.1:0-12296 GCA_964542595.1 uncultured Muribaculaceae bacterium
CATGATTACCCCTCTGGCCTGTGCAACAGGGATAATTGTTTTTTGGTTTTTGAAGAAATAAAGCTTTTCAACTCCGGCAGTATCCGGTTTGTAGGTTTTTATAATTTCTTCAAGATCGTTTCCGATTTCGAGCAGGCGACCTTGTTCAGACTTGTTTTTGTCTGTTCGTATTGAACCTGATGCCGCAAGTTCATATCTGCCGTTTACAACATCAACAACGCTGTATCCGACGATGGCTATTCCAGGATCTATACCTAAGATTCTCATAATAAATATTATAAACCGCTCAAAATGAAACACAAATTCTTAACAATGCCACACATTGGGCTAAGCCTGAGGAGTTATTAAATTAAGCGAAAAAACGATTTATATTTAATTTGAATATCAAGGAGAAAATAATGAAAAAAGTTATATATTTTGATGTCGAAGACTACGAAAGAGAGTTTTTGCACAAAGAAAATGATGGGAAATACGATTATAGACTGATTGACAGTCCATTGAACAATCTTGAAAAACTAGGCGATGATATAAAAGATGCGCAGGTGATTTCTGTTTTTACGACATCAAGGGTGACGAAAGAGGTTCTCGAGCAATTCACAAACCTGAACCTGATAGCGCTGCGCTCGGTCGGATACAATCATGTGGACATCGATTATTGCAAAGAAAAAGGGATTGTGGTCGAAAACACTCCGAATTATGGGAACAAAAGCGTCGCAGAGTTTGCTTTCGGGTTGTTGCTTGACGTTAGCAGGAAGATAACACGAGCCGCAAACGAATACAAAGAAATGGATATTTATCCTGAATGCCTCGTTGGAGAAGAACTTGACGGAAAGACAATGGGGATTGTCGGGTTGGGTGCTATCGGTTCTGAGTTTGCGAGGCTTGCTCACGGATTTGGGATGAAAATTTTGGGCTATGATTTGTTAAAAAATGAAAAGCTTATTGAAAGCTACAAAACCGAATATGTTGATTTTGAAAGGCTTTTAACGGAGTCGGATTTTATATCTCTCCACGCACCTGCTACAAAGGAAAACTATCACCTGTTTGATGAAAGTGCTTTTTCAAAAATGAAAAAAACAGCCATTCTGATAAACACTGCCAGGGGCGAATTGATTGATACGCAAGCTCTTTACAACGCATTGAATAAAAATATAATCCAAGGTGCAGGGCTGGATGTTTTGGAAAGTGAGGAGACGATTTCGGATCCTGATTATTTGGTTGATATTACTCGTCTCAACGAAGGGGCTTTGCGTCAAACGGTTTTGAATACAAGGCTTTTGCAGTTGGATAACGTGATTATCACTCCTCACGTTGCTTATAACACAAAAGAGGCGATAGGCAGAATTTTGAAAACTACGATTAACAACATAAACTCTTTTTTTGATGGGATTGTGAACAACAATGTTGACTAGATTTTGTTATATTTCTACTTCTTTAAAAAGATTGCGAAGCAGGTAAAAACAAAAATAGTAAACCATCAAAAGAATAATCATCTGATAAATCGCTAAAACGGAACTTCCTTGAAATACCATCCAAAGCAGACCGCTCGGAATAAAACACACCCCGAGATGCAGAATCTTTTTGTATGGAATTTTCCATTCGAGATTCGGCACAACCACGAGAACACTCAAAATAAAATAAATGAAATCAGAACTCAATGTCGCAATCCCTGCGCCCAAAAGCCCCATTGTCTTTATAAAATAAATATTCAGCGAAAACCCTATCAATCCGGATGTAATCTTCAATCCTGTTAAGATATAGGTCTTATTCGAAAGGTGGTATTGCATTGTCGTGTAATCACTGAAACTTAAAAAGAATGCACTGAAAGCCAGGTAAGGAAGCAAAACGTGTGCTTCGAGATATTTTGCGTTAGAAAAAATCATTATGATATCTTTTGAGTAAATTGACATTATAATTACGATCGGTAGCGATATGAGCATATAATAGCCTGTAAGTTTCGAGATAATCGGCCTGACATCTTTTTTGTCTTCATAAAGATTTATGATTCTGGGAAACGCCGCAATCGTAATTATTGCAAAAAGTGTCATTAACAAAGGAAATGTCATATTGTATGCTGCACCGACCATTCCTGCATTTTCAAGTCCGTAGTAATGACCTACGATGAATTTGTTGCTTTGGTTTATTGACCACATTCCGATTGAGGCTGCAGCGATAGGCAGTCCATATAAGAAAATTGACTTGACCATAGTCGGGTCAGGCTTTTCGAACTTCAAATACTTTAGGATGTCGCTTTGAAATATCAAAATTACGTCTATCAATGTAATTGCAATAGCCATACCCAAAAGTACTGAAACCGCACCAAAAGAGGTGAATTTTATCATCAAAACAGAAAAAACGATTGTAAGAATCTGGTTGATTATTGTTGAAATTGTGAATGCACCGGGTTTTGTTTGTGCGCGTAAAACCTGAAAAAGTAGCGCCCTTATTGAAACAGGGATGATTAACAAAAGAATAATCAAAAATATTTTTGGTGAAACCTTGAAATATTCATAAAACCGATGATGAAATACGGCAGCCAAAACATACATAGCGAATAGGTTTGCGCAAAGAATCATAACAAGAGTGGAAAGGTAATTCGGGATTTTGTGGCAGAGTTGATTCTGTCTGAAAAACCTTAACCCCGAAAGTCCTATCCAATCTGAAAAAATGATACACAAAAAACTTAAAACCGCGAGAGAAATCGTGTAAACCCCATACTGTGAAGGGGAAAGCAGATTTGTATAAATCGGAACAACAATCGCATTACCCAACAGTCCGCAAAGCTTTGACGGTGCGTATTTCGCCATGTCTTTCAACAAAACCCGCATTGGCAATGCCATGTTGTCGATATATTTTCTTACTTCTTCCGTCATTTTCTGAGGATTTCGTTTCTAAAAACTATTTTACAGCTTTGATGATTTCGTTTGTGATGTTATCTCCACCGAAAAGCACTGATTCAGTAGTCAAAATCAGTTCATAATTTTTCTCTTTTGCAACTTTTGAAATGTCTGCACTGATATCATCATTGATTTTTTTCAGGCCGTCTTGGTATCTTTTGTCGAAAGTGTTTGTCATATATTTCAAATCGTTGTTCAATTTCTTCTTGAGTTCTTCTTTTTTCTTTTCATCTGTTTCTGCTGCGAGTTTTGCATTCGAGTCTTTTACAAAATTAGCAACTGTTTCTTTTTGTTTTTCCCTGTCAGCCTTAAGGTCTTTTACGCTTTTTGATGAGTTAACGACTTTTTTTACATCAACGACTGCAAACTTTTGTGCTTCTGCCCCAAAAGAAACATTCTGAACTCCGATTGTCAAAGCTAATGCCAAAACTGAAAACAACAGTGATTTTTTCATTTTATAAACTCCCTTTCATTTTTATGTTCAGATTATAACATATTTTTTAAAAGAAATAAAAATAACCCCATACGGCTAGTTTAAATTAAAGTAACAAGATGATTTACTAATATTTAAAGTTCATTAAAATATTTATAAAAGGTTAAAATTTTGGACACAAACAATTATAAAAAAAGACTTTCATCACTGGTTTTGCTGTTTTTTGTAACAGTCGGATTTTTTGTGCAAAACGAATCATACGCGTTGTCGATTCCGTTCAAAAAGAAAAAGCCTTCGCAAAAAAACGAAAAACCTGCTGTCCAAATTAAAACAGAGATTTCAAAAATTGAATATTCTCTCGAGGATTGCATTGATATTGCCCTAAAAAATGACCCGAATATCAGAATTTCACAAAAACAAAAAGACCTCGCAAATTCGCAAGTGGGGCTGGCAAAATCAGAATATTTCCCCAATCTTTCAGCGGGGAACGGTTTTGTTTCTCAAAATAACCGAAATACCGGCTCCGGCGGTGGGTTTTATAATCAGGGCGGAAGCACATCATCGAATAACAACTACTATCAGTTGAACCTTTCTGTCAACCAGTTAATTTGGAACTTTGGAAAAACCAATGCGCGAATCAATATGCAAAAATTTAACCGCGAAAGTGCGGGTTATGACCTTGAATATACCGTTTTAGAAACCGTCTATCGTGTTAAAACAGCCTATTTTCAAGTGCTTGCTGCATTGGCGAACCAGGATGTTTACGAACGTTCTGTCAGGATAAACAAATTGAATTATGACCGCACAAATGCCCTTTTTAAAGAAGGCCTGAAATCAAAAATTGATGTGGTGAATGCAGAGGTTTATTGGACGGATGCAGAAATTTCTCTGATAGATGCACAGGGGAAATATCGAAATGCGATTGTTAATTTGAATAATGCGATGTTTTTCCCTCTTGCTCCCGATTATTATGTAAAAAATACGGAAAGTTTCAATTTCCAAAGAGAAAAAACACCGAAAACCGAACTGAATGTGGCCTATGTCCCAAAAAGCGGGGAAAGGGATTCGGAGCAAACTGCGATTTTGACCTCTGGCATTGAAAAACAGAATATTCTTCAAAATTATAAATTCAAGCCGTTGATTTTGCCTGTGGATGATGCGGTTTCAAAGGCTTATGAAAATCGTCCCGACTTGAAATCTCTTTTGATGGTCAAAAGGGCGCAAGAGGAGTCTCTTAAAGCGATAAAACGATCTTACCTGCCTGAATTGACAGCGAGTTCGGGTTATAACTATCGGAAAAACAGCGAGGTTGCAAATACCGGTTTTAACATCGGGGCTTATTTAAACTTTCCGACAATAAACCTAATGGACATTAAATACAGCATTGATCAAGGCAAATCATACCTCGGAATAGCGGAGGAAAATATTGATTTGTCGAAGAAAAATATACACTTTGAAGTTCAAACGAATTACATAAATATGCTCGTTCTCCAGCGAAAAATCCCGATGATGGAGAAAAAGGTTAAACAAACTTTTGAGAACTTTGAACTTGCTGACGGCCGATATACCGTCGGGCTGGGCAATTTCATTGAATTACAACAGGCTCAAACAAATTACAACAACGCACAGCTTGCTTTTGTGCAGGCAGTTTTTGATTATAACGTTGCAAAAGAACAATTCCAAAAATCAATGGGGGTCAGATGAAAAAACCGTTAATAATAACTTTAGCCGTCGCACTCGCAATCCTCTCGATTGTCTCAATCCGGGCATTTGTTGCAAAACATGCTGATTCGGGATATGAAACCGCGCTCGCAGAAAAATCAACAATCGTTGAGGCTGTCGAGGCTTCAGGGACAGTAAACCCTGTGAATACAGTCGATATCGGCTCGCAAGTCTCAGGTATGATTAAAAACATTTATGTTGACTACAACTCAAAAGTCACAAAGGGTCAGCTTCTCGCAGAAATTGATCCGTCACTTTTTCAGGCACAGGTTGACAAAGCTCGTGGTGACGTTGAGGCAGCTGTTGCAAATAAGTCAAAAATTGCAGCAATGATGGCTTATGACAAAAAGAATTACGAACGTTATAAAAAACTTTATACCCAAAACTATGTTGCAAAAGCTGATGTTGACCTTGCTGAGGCGACTTACAAATCTGACCTCGCTCAGTTCAACGCCGCTCAAGGCACAATAAATCAAGCACGCGCAACTTTGAATAACAATCTGACTAACCTTAAATATACAAAAATCATTTCACCAGTTGACGGGATAGTTGTTTCAAGATCTGTTGACGCAGGTCAGACTGTAGCAGCGAGTTTTCAGACTCCGACTTTGTTTCAGGTTGCACAAGACTTAACAAAAATGCAAATTGAAGTTAATGTCTCCGAGGCGGATATCGGAAAAATCAAAAAGGAGCAAAATGTTGAATATACACTTGACGGTTATGCGGATTCGGTTTTTCACGGAAAAGTCACAGAAGTTCGAATCGCGCCGACAACCGTCTCGAACGTTGTTACCTACACTGTAATCGTGGCTGTTGATAACGAGGACAAGAAGATTATCCCCGGAATGACAGCGAATGTTTCGATTATCACGAATAAAAGTGAGGACGTGATTTGCGTTCCTACAGAGGCTTTGCGCTTTACTCCTGTGGAAATCACAGGCGGGAAAAAATTCAAAGATCAAGGATTGTGGGTTTTGAGAGAAAACAAGCCTCAGCGAATTACGATTAAAACAGGCGCAAAAGACAGTGAACAAACCGAAATCATTGCAAGCGACCTTTTCGAAGGAGACAAGGTTATTTTAAAAAAACGTGACGGAAAAAATGCCAAAGATGCCAAAGGTTCTTCGCGAAAAGGTGGCTCAGTCGGTGGACGTTCTCCGATGAGAATGCCTTTGTGAGGTTTTTAAAGTGGCGTTAATTGAGATTAAAAATTTAATAAAAACCTATGAAACAGGCGACTTGTCTTTTAATGCGCTCGATGATGTGTCGTTGACCATTGAGAAAGGTGAGTTTGTTTCGATAATGGGCGCATCAGGCTCAGGGAAATCAACGTTCATGAATATTTTGGGATGTTTGGACAAACCGACATCAGGAAGCTATTTTCTTGACGGAATAAACGTCGCAAAACTCAACACAGACGAATTATCTGAAATCAGAAACCATAAGCTGGGCTTTGTTTTTCAAGGCTTCAACCTCATCTCCAGAACCTCAGCTCTTGAAAATGTTGAAATGCCTATGATTTACAAAGGAATACCCCCGCAAGAAAGAATTGAAAAAGCGAAATGGGCGCTTAAAATTGTTGGGCTGGAAAACAGAGAAAACCACCTTCCAAATCAAATGTCAGGCGGGCAGCAGCAAAGAGTCGCCATTGCAAGAGCAATTGTAAACGACGCCCCAATCATTCTCGCAGACGAACCTACAGGAAATCTTGACACAAAGACAAGTATAGAAGTTATGGAATTTTTCGTTGCATTGAACGCAAAAGCAGGAAAAACAATTATCCTGGTAACGCATGAGCCTGATATCGCTGAATACAGCAAAAGAGTTGTGCGATTCAAAGACGGCAAAATCATTTCCGACGAAAGAAACGAGGGTGCGAAATGATAGATTTCAAATCCACTTTTAAAATATCCCTCCGTTCTCTTCGAGTGAATAAAATGCGCTCAATTCTTACAAGCCTTGGAATCATAATCGGAGTAAGCGCAGTGATTATAATGCTTTCAATCGGAGAAGGCGCAAAACAAAGAATTAACAAAGAAATTTCATCCATGGGCTCGAACCTTCTTATGGTAATGTCAGGCTCAACGACGTCAAGTGGAGTCCGAATGGGAAGCGGAACACAGCCCACGCTCACAATCAAAGATTCCGAATCAATTAAAAAACAATGCCCGTCGGTACTTGAAGTTGCACCAACAGTAAGCCAAGTTCAACAGCTTGTTTTTGCCAACCAAAACTGGTCAACAAGCGTTTACGGCATAACTCAAGGCTATATGCCGATTAGGCTCTGGGAAATCGAATCAGGAAGAGGTCTTACCCCTGAAGACCTTAAAAACACAACGAAAGTTGCAATCCTTGGTTCAACCGTATCTATGAACCTTTTTGGTGACATGGACCCTATTAATAAGACTGTTCGAATCGGAGGTATGCCATTCAAAGTTGTTGGTCTTCTAAAATCAAAAGGACAAAACGGAATGGGCCAAGATCAGGATGACACGGTTCTCATTCCGATTACGACTGCACAAAAGAAACTTTTCGGAACGGATTTTCCCGGCATGGTTAAGCACATAAGTGTTCAGGCGGTTGACGCCGAAAGTCTTGATGATGCGGAAGATGAAATCAAAGTGCTTCTTCGAGACCGTCACAACCTTGGAAAAAGCAAGGATGATGATTTTTCCATAAGAAACTTTACTCAGATGCTTGAAACAGCAAAACAAGCCTCTAACACAATGGCGATTCTGCTCGGCTCGATTGCTTCTGTGTCCCTGCTTGTCGGTGGAATCGGAATTATGAACATAATGTTGGTTTCTGTTACAGAACGAACCAAAGAAATAGGCATCAGGATGGCGATTGGCGCAAAGCCAATGGATATTCGGATTCAGTTTCTTGTTGAGGCACTTTTGCTTTCCCTCGCCGGTGGAGCTATTGGGGTAATCATTGGAATTTTGGGGGCGAAGCTGGTCGGGTTGTTTTCGGCTTTAACCGTTATTATTTCCCCGTTTTCGATTCTTTTGTCTTTCGGTTTTTCAGGGCTGGTCGGGATTGTTTTTGGCTATTATCCGGCTTACAAGGCGTCTTTGCTTAACCCGATTGATGCTTTGAGGTATGAATAATCTGCTTTTTAAAAAAGCTTAATACCCCGATTGGAATCGCCTGTCAGGGAAGTTTCGACTTTTGAGATTCGTGGTAACTTTTTTGTAATACAGTACAAGGAGTTTATTATGGATTCAAATCATTACACAAATTTTTCAAACTCAATCAACAAAGATCTTAAAGGCACAAAAACTGAAAAGAACCTTCAAGACGCTTATTGTGGCGAGTCAAAAGCGAGAAATAACTACACATTTTTTGCACAACAGGCAAGAAAAGAAGGCTATGAACAGATTGCAAGGATTTTTGAAGAAACTGCAAATAATGAACGCGAACATGGCAAAATCTGGTTCAAGATCTTAAATGGAGGCTCTGTTCCTTCAACTTTAGAAAACCTTGAAACTGCAGCAAGCAACGAAGATTACGAATGGGAAGAAATGTATGCAGGTTATGCAAAAATCGCCAAAGAAGAAGGTTTCGAGGAGATTTCAAGACTCTTTGAAACAATCAGAAACATTGAAAAAATGCACATGACCCGCTACAAAAAACTCATCGAAGATATGACAAATGATCTTGTTTTTAAAAAACCTGAAAGGGTTACCTGGGAATGCGGAAACTGCGGATTCACACTCGACAGCACTGAAGCACCGGAGGCCTGTCCGTTTTGCAAACATCCGAAAGCATATTTCTTTGAAAAATGTTTTAATTACTAGACAAATAAAAGAAGGACTGGCGAACAGTCCTTCTTTTTTCTTATTCACAATGTTACTTTACTTTTTTTACAGCTTTCATAAGTGAGTCAATTAATTGCTCAGTTTTACTTGTACTAATTACACTGTTAATTATGCTGTCAAGTTTTTGTACGTCTTTACCTGTCATGACCGGTTTTACTGATTTCTTAAGTAAGTCAATTAATTGCTCAGTTTTATGTGTACCAATTACACTATTAATTATGCTGTCAACTTTTTGTACGTCTTTACCTGTCATGACCGGTTTTACTGATTTCTTAAGATTTAACAATAGTTCATTAAGCTCTTTATTTAGAGCACGTTGTTGTTTGACTTTCTGTAATTGAAAAGGCGTTTTTGCTTTAACTGAATCTGCAAAAAAGACACTGTCTGCTATAGCATTATTTTTATTGGCCGAAGCTGTAATTTCTTTAGTTTCAGATATTATCTTTTGCATAGTATAGTCAGTGGCAACAGAATCAGCGATGGCTTTTTCTTTTTTGCCCATACCTGAATAAAATTCAACCACATCTTTTAATTCTTCACCGTACATAGGAGCCGACGACTTCGCTCCGTCGCATCCGCCCAACATTGTGGCTGCGCCCATACCTGCCGCTGCGACACCTGTTCTTACGTTGTGCATAAATGATTTCATTCCCAGTTCCATTTTAAGTTATCCTTTCTTTAGTAAATTTCACACTTGCAATTTTAGAACAATTCTCAAAAATAAAAATTGCGTACCCTAACCCTAATCCTAACCCTAACCCTAAAACATTGTTATTAGTGACTTTGACGACAAAAAATCCAAGTTCACATTTCTTAATGCTGAACAGCAGAAAAGATTATAAGACTTAATCTTTCCTTTTTTCATCAGCTAATCAGTCAGTCTTTAGAATTTAATATTCTTCTTCATAAACTCTTCAGACAATCCATATTGTTTTTCGAGCCCAAAAGCCAAATCTCTTGTTCGTTTGTCGTTGTTTTTGTAATTAAATTGAAGGCCTGTCGGACAAGAAACGGGGTCGTCAAAAATATAAAATTTACCGTTTATATCAATTTGTCCTGTTATTTTCGTATCTTTTAGAGAGCCTTTTTCTTTTAATAATTTCTTGAGGTTCTTCATTTTTTTGACTCGATGCGCAACGTCATCTTTGTTTTTATAAAATTGAGTCATCCGTCCTTTTGGAGTGACTCCGTATATTTTATTAATTTTTGTCGCCCATTCTTTTATTTTTTCTTGGGCTTCTTCCATAGTTTTGATTTGCTTTTTCTCACCATTAGCATCCTCTATGTACATCATCCCCAGTTTTCTTATTATTAAAGAGTTGAGAAGGTTTTGGGTTTCGATATTATAATATTTTATATCGTTTGTTGTGTTTCTGTCTCTTGGGTCTGAAACTCTTACACTGAGTTTTGTTTTGTCAATAATTGGCGTGAACGTAAAAAGCATATTTGCTTGTCTATCAACATATTCAAAAACTTTTTTTTGAGATAATTCTGCGTTCCCCTCTTTTTCAGCTTTTATGGATTCTTGAATATCTTTGTGAAATGTATTTATAGAAAGATTTAGCTGATAAATTTCTTTGAAATTTTCGTCATCTTTGTAATAATCGACTATTTTTTCGGCTCTTTTTTGTGCGGCCTTGTTATCGATATCCCATCCTTGTGTATCAAATGTTCCGGGTTTTCCGGTTGCTTCATACTGCATGTGGTTCAATTGAGCATAGTTGTATTCTTTGTTATTTTTATCTTTCAGGGTTATATCCATTCCGTCAGAGTCAAAGAACAAAATAACATCTTCTTCGTTGTCTTTGGTAACAAGGTTGAATCCGAGACGTTTGTTGAGTTCTTTCAAATCTTCAAGAAAGTTTTTGAAATCGTCAAAATCTATTTTGCCTATTTGTTTATCTGTGTTTTTCAATGTTTTTTCACTATTGAAAATACAATGAGCACAATGGTTTTTACAGCCTCTTTTTACTGTTAAAATCTCCAAATCTTTGAGCATAAAAGCAAGTTCCTTCATGTTCAAGCCTTCAAAAGTTTTCAGGCCGTACTGAATACCGTTGGCCTTTTGTAGGTCAACCTTTTCTAACGAAACGTCCCCGCAATCTTTAAGCCCACCAAGGTAAGCCTTCGCCTTTTTGAAATCACTCTCCTTAAGATTTTCAGCTTGTTTGAATGAGAGGTTGAGCGGCAAATAATAACTCGCATTGAGTTCTCTCGTCTCCGTCGAAGAAGATGTACCGACGGGAGAGTATCCTTGTGCAGAGGTCGTTTTTTGAACATACATGTAATTTTTAACAACCGGGTTTATTCTCATAATATTCAAAGAAAACCCCTAAATAAAAATTTTTGCTTAAGTTTAAATTTCTATATCTTCAGGCACTTCAACAGGTTTTATCGGCAATCTGAAGCCAAAAGTCGAACCTTCATTCGGCTTACTTTTCACAAAGACCTCGCCTTTGTGATGTTTTTCGATTGTAATTTTTACGAGGTGAAGTCCAAGACCTGTGCCTTTTACAGTATGAGTGTCGTTTTCGACACGGTAGAATCTTTCAAAGATTTTCTTTTGATGTTCTTCTGGGATTCCGCAGCCTTGGTCCTCGACAGAAATTTCTACAAAATTAGGGTCTCTTGCGAGTTCCGCTCGGACTTTAATTCTTCCGTTTTCAGGCGAGTATTTAATCGCGTTGGACAAAAGATTATTCAACGCACGTTCCACGCTATCAGCATTTATAGGTAATTCAGGGAGATTTGGCTCTTTTATAATAGAAAAAGTGATATTTTTCTCTTCAGCCAAAACCTGCATTGACTGGATTTGCTGCTCAAGAATCGGAACAATATTTGTTTGCTCTTTTTGGACATTATCGTTCCCCGCCTCAAGTCTTGAAAAATCAAGAATGTCATTAACCATTTTTTGGAGTCTTGCTGCTTCTTTGTTTATAACTTCGAAAAACTCTTTTTTCGTGCTGTCATCAAAGTCATCAGAGTGGTTGTGCAATGTGTCGATGTAAGTCCTTAGAACCGTCACAGGTGTGCGCAATTCGTGGCTCACATTCGAGATAAAATGGCTTTTCATTTTATCTATTTCGACTTCTTTTGTCACGTCAATCAAAACGATAATGTAACCGACATAATCTTGATTTTTGGAAAACATCGGAGAAATTACACATTTCAAAACCCGTGAATCGACTTCAATATTGAATTCAAGCGGTTTATTCTCCATAATATCGAGCGGGGTGTCTTTGAACTGTTCGATTTTTTCTTTAAAACAAAGTTCACCGTCAGTGTCGCAATACATTTGGATTTTTGTATTCAAAATCTGTTCGTCTTCAATCTCAAGCATTTTTTTCGCAGAATTGTTGACAAGCACGACATTGTCATAATTGTCACAAACAACTACTCCGTTAAGAATACTCATCAAGACGG